>USPO01000394.1 GCA_900556575.1 uncultured Eubacteriales bacterium | reverse complement strand
CATCACAGAAGGATGCCGGACCGGAACTGGCAATTGACGGAGATACCAATACCCGCTGGGCAGCATCGGTAACGGACGCAAAGCCGGAAAATACATTTACTGCCGATTTGGGTGAGGTTAGGAATGTATCGGCTGTTAAGATTAATTTCTATTCGGGAAATCAGAGAAAATATGACTTTGATATAAAGGTCAGCTTAGACGGTGTTAAATGGAAGTCGGTAGGAACATATAACAGCAGCGGCAGCGTCAACGGTATGGAAACATTTGAATTCAGCCCGATAAATACAAGATACATTCAGTATTGCGGACGCGGTTCGGTATTGGCGGACGGTTCAAAGAATATTTACAACAGTTTCTGGGAGTTCTCGGCAATAGGCTATAAGGAGCCGAAGGATTCATCACCGAATGCACCGAGTGCAGATGATATGCCGGAAATTATTGTTGAAAATGATGATGAAACAACCACAACAAGCAGTATAGGTTTAAAGTGGAGTTTTGCTGAGGGTGAAACACCGGAGGATGTAAAATACTACAGAGTCGAAAGAGTATCGGACGGAATAACGGAGTTCAGAACAGACGGAGAAGTATCTGCTATGAATTATGTTGATTCCGGAAATGCACAGAGACCGAAGTACGGTCCGTATGAGTCGGATTACACTATAAATTTAAACGGAAAGTATTATATCGCTGATTTAAATGATATGAACAATCCGCTTAGTGATGCTGGAAGTACAACTAAGGTATATGATAGCTATGAGGGTATTCCTCTTGTTGCGGGCGGTTCGTATGATTATATCGTAACAGGCTATAATGCATCGGGTGAAACTGTGGCAAGGAGCCAAAAAACAACACTCAGAACAAAGGCTGATGAAAATACAGCATCAATTGTATTTTCGGGTACACCGACAGATGGATTTAAGGGCTATAATATGTCTGTAAGCTCTGTTTCAAATATGGAACAGGCTGAATACGGCGGCTATTCGGGATGGCATTTTATTAAGGACTGCAATATTAATTCTTCAAACCTCGGACTTATTCTTGATGATAACAGCGGTTTGACAAATGCAGATGAGGATACAAGCTATCTTGTAAAGGTAACATGGTCGGATAGATTCTGGAATTCGGCGGCATTGGTAAGATTAAATCTTCCGAGAACAGCAAATGAAAGCTACAATCAGTCGAACTATAATGACTGGAAAAACTATATGTTTATAGATGCCGGAAGCTACGGCGAAAACAATAAATGGTATACAAGAGAAGTTATGTATACGGGAAAAAATCTTCATAAGCTTCTTGCAAACGGAGCTGCGTCGGACCTTGTAATAAATGCAAACTATGCCGGAAACTACGGAAGATTTTATATTAAGTCAATTGAAATTACAAAGTGGAACGGAGACGAGGAAAGACCGTTTGAAATCAGTCCCGCATCCATGTTTACGGATAACATGATTATTCAGCGTGACAAGGAAATCAATATCTGGGGCAGACTTGACGGAATCCCACAGAATAACGGTGAATTTGAGGAAGCTGCAATGACGGCGGAGCTTATTGACGGAGATGGAACAGTTGTTTCATCGGGAACAGCGGTATCGGCAAATACAAGACGAGGTGACTGGTCAATATCGATGAATGCTGTTTCATATGAGCCGAATAAGACTTATACACTCAGGCTTACGGCGGAAATGGCAGACGGCGAAAAGAAAAACATAAAGGAATTTACAAACATTATTTTAGGTGATGTATATCTTTGCGCAGGACAGTCAAACATGAGATACGGTCCGGAATATAAGGCATGGACAGATTACAGACAGGATATTGACAGCGGATATTTTGATAACGATAATGTAAGAATTATATCGAACGAAAATAAGACTGTATCAAACTACTGGGAAACAGATACAAAGGGCTGGAAGGTATCAAATGCCGAAAATATGTATGATATAAGCTTCTCTGCAACAGCAGCATATTTCGGAAAGCACCTTTACGAAAGCAACGGAAATATTCCGGTAGGTCTTATT
>USPO01000393.1 GCA_900556575.1 uncultured Eubacteriales bacterium | reverse complement strand
CCTTGTGCAGTTAGACCAAGCGGGTCGCTGACGGCTACACCGACTCTTGCATCGCCGTAATCTATTCCAAGTATACGCATGATAATGCTCCTTTATTCATTATTATTTTAAAAACTGTATTTATATAATACCATAAACTCGATGAAATTGCAAGAAAAATTTAAATAGAAGTAGTGTTTATGTTTTGATTGCAAGAAGCAGAAATCAGGCAGCAGTCTTTATTTAGATTATAATTATTTCATGCTTTGCAGTATAAAAAACGGTACTGTATGCAAAATATAAATAAAGAATATAAATATTATATAAATAAAAAATATTTGGAGAATGATAATAATGATGAATTTGGTAATACGAACGTTAATTCTTTATTTAACCGTAACAGCAGCATTAAGAATAATGGGAAAGAGGCAAATGGGTGAGCTGCAGCCATCGGAGCTTGTTGTGGCAATTATGATTTCCGATTTGGCATCCGTACCGATGCAGGATATAGGGATACCTATATTTTCAGGAATTATTCCAGCTGTTACGCTTATTGCGGCAGAGGTTATATTGTCATTTACAGCACTTAAGAGCAATGCAGTGAGACGATTTTTGAGCGGTTCTCCGTCTATTGTGGTATATAACGGACATATAAATGAAAAGGAACTTAATAGATTAAGGTTTAATATAAATGACCTTTTGGAGGAACTGAGAACGAACGGTTATTATGATATAAGTGATGTTCAGACAGTAATTGTTGAAACGAGCGGAAAATTAAGTATTATTCCGAAAGATTCTTCAAGACCTGTTACAGTTTCGGATATGGGAATTGCGAAACCTGAAAAAGAGGGACTGCCGTATGTTTTGGTAGCAGACGGAAGTGTAAATAAATCAGAGCTGAAGCGTGCCGGCAGGGATATGGACTGGCTGAGGAGAGAGACTGCAAAAAGAGGATTTAAGATAAAACATATATTCATATGCTCATTGGATATAAATGACAATTTATTCATTCAGCCGAAAGGAGAGAATGACGAAAAATAAAAAGTGTAATTGCGGCAGCAGTACTGATGGCAGCAGTAATATGCGGAAGTGCGGTATATACATCAAGTCTTATAACAGTTTCAGAAGAACTTTCAGAGATGAATAGGGGTGTACAGAATGATTTAAGAAATGGGAAACAAGAGAGTGCGAACGATGGAATAAAGCAGATGCAGGAATATCTTGAAGCAAAGGATGGTATACTTTCAATAGTGGGTGACCATAATGAACTCGACAAAATAAAAATAAATATGGCGGAGATGCAGGAATACGCAAAAGGAGGAACAGAGGCGGATGCACTCGCAAAAAGTGAAGTACTGGAATTTTTATTTGAGCACATGCCGGAGAATTATAGGCTTATGTTTAAGAATGTGTTGTGAAAAATCTGTTTGTATCCAGATGCTTTACTAACGTAAATACGTTTTTAATTAACCTTAACCCAATTGTAACGAATAAATAACAAAAAGACTATTGACAAATTTGTAAATACGATATATAATGTAAGTAAAAATATAAAATGGGGTAAAAGGAGAAAAACGTATGATTTGTAAAAAGTGCGGTGCTTCGGTTCCTGATGATTCATATGAATGTCAGTTCTGCGGTGCGAAACTTGGAGATGCACCTCCAAAGTCAGAATCGGAATCTGAAGCAGAGCTTGAAAATAAGACTAACGAGGAAAATATTTCTTCAGAACCTGATAAATCAGATGTGCAGGAAGAAAAGGCTGATGAAAACAGCGAAATATATGATGAAAACGAAAGAAAAAGACGTGACCAGATAAAAAAGATGCTTGACGAAAAGCAGCTGCAGCTTGATGAAATACAAAAAAGGCGTGAACAGAAACGTAAAAAGCAGCAGAGAAATAAAATTATTTTAATTGCTGCTTTATGTGCGGCAGTTGCGGCAGGTGCTTATGGAATAACGTATCTTATAAGCAACAGAACAGTTAATCCAAATGTGAATATAGAAGCAAGTGCATCACCAGAGGCAACAATTGATCCTTTG
>USPO01000392.1 GCA_900556575.1 uncultured Eubacteriales bacterium | reverse complement strand
GTCACCATAGACCAATGCAGAACCGCATATACCTCCGATATTACAAGAATAATTAGAATCATTGTTGCTGCAAGTTATATAACCGTTATTGATACATTCGGTTATATTCGCAGCCGATGATTCTACGGCATATACTTCACCTGCTATACCTCCCACATTCATATTGAAACCATTTTCGGTTGAGGTCTCAATTTCCTTTATATAAGAAGATATATCAGAATTATTTACACATGACGAAATAGTTCCTTTATTTACAGCAATGAGACCCAAGCTATATTCATCATATCCGTAATCTTCATTATACTTATCAATATATAGCATTATACTTCCGTCAAGAGTCAGGTTTTCTATACTTCCGGCATTTGTACCGAAAATGCCCATGTCTCTGTTTTCTGCCTGAAGATATGCTGATATGGTATGATTGTTTCCGTTAAATACACCGCTGAAAGGGTTGTCATTATTTCCGACAGGAGTCCAGGTATTTTGCGATGAAGCGTCATCCTCAACCTCTATATCATCCGCAAGTGTAACTGTCTTTCCTTCAAGACTGTCGCCTCCGTTCACAACATTGGCAAGATGTGCAAGTCCCGCCCCTGTATAAATTGTGTAGTTACCGCTGCTGTCTAAAGCATAGTCGGTATTTTCCACAGCAGCGTTTCCGATGTCCGTCCATGTGCCGTCAGCAAATGCCGTAACCGAAACAGCTGAAAATGCCGCTCCCGCTGCAAACATTGCCGCCGCAAGACCTATAAGCTTTTTTGCATTTTTCATAAAACATTCCTCCCATAAATTAAATATATATTAATTTGTATATGCGTATTATACACTATTTTTATAAAAAATGCAAGAGGTTTTATAAAAATTTATGATACAATTTAACCAAACGGAAGCTTAACGCATATAAAAAACGACCCCAAAGTCATTAGATTTTTGTCCTGACTTTGGGGTATCGGTTCAAAATAAATCTGTTTTTTACTTAATTTACAGCATATGTTTGAATACATTTTTCATTCCACATATTTTTGTATTTAACAAAATAATATATGCTCATCACAATACTGAAAAGTTCTCCGGCTGTTATTGAAAGCCAGACACCGTCTATTCCTAATATATTCGGTAATATAAGCACCGGCACAACCATAAATACAATTGTACGGCAAAAAGATAAAATCGCCGATGTTTTTCCGTCATTTAACGCAGTAAACCAACCGGATGAAAAGACATTGTAAGCCATCATAATAAAGCTTGTTGCAACAATTTTAAAACCATGCAGAGCAATTTCGGATACATTCATATTTTCTTTTGAAAAAACCGAAATTACCTCTCTGCCGAGAATATAGCTAATCAGTGTTATTACAACCGCAGTAATTCCTATTATACGTATACTGATATGAAAAAGACGTGACAGCCGTTTTTTATCACCTTTACCGAAATTATAACTGACGACAGATGATATTCCATTTACGTATCCTCTGAATAATCCGCCAAACAACCCTTGTGCATACCAAATAATGCTGAGCGATGCAACCCCGTCAGAACCGGCTATACTCATCAAGATACGGTTAAACAATATTGTTATCACAGAAAATGCAAGAACACTCACCATTTCCGACGAACCGTTTGCACAGGAATGAAGTATTGTTCTTAATCTCCACCTTGGTTTTACAATATAAAGTACCTGTCTGCGATTTATGCAAAAGAATATTAATCCTATTACAGACGGAAGGGCATAGCCTATGCTTGTCGCAGCAGCGGCACCAAAAAGTCCCATATCAAAAACCGCAATAAACAGCCAGTCCAAAATAATATTAACAACACCTCCCATAACAGATAATATTGCACCCATTCCTGCCTTACCGACAGTGATAAAACTCATTTGAAATACCATCCCGAAAACAGCAAACGGAATTGATATAAGCACAGGTGTCATATATTCACGGCAATAAGGCAAAAGAGTATCATCAGAGCCTAAAAAGCGACACAGCGGCTCCAATAACAGCAAAAAGCTTACCGTCAGCACTACACTGAATAA
>USPO01000391.1 GCA_900556575.1 uncultured Eubacteriales bacterium | reverse complement strand
TATCTATATAGCCGTTCATCTGCATAAGCTTTGTTGCCGTCTCTCTTGATGTATCCTCTATAATATTTAAAGAACCCTCCGGCAGACCTGCACCGTATGCAGCCTCCTGCATTATTTTCATTATAGCAACATTTGAGTTGATTGCCTCACTTCCGCCCCTTAATACACACACATTAGATGTCTTTAAGCATAAAACAGCCGCATCTACAGTAACATTTGGGCGTGCTTCGTATATAATTGCAATTACTCCCATCGGAACACGTTTTTGACCTATAAGCAAGCCGCTAGGACGCTTCCACATTTTTGTTACTTCGCCGATTGGGTCCGACAATGCCTTTACCTGTCTTACTCCCTCTGCAATTCCTTCAATTCTCTCTTTTGTAAGAGTTAATCTGTCTATCATTGCCTGACGTGTGCCCTTTTCCTTTGCAGCTGCAATATCTTTATCATTTGCCGCAATTATTTCATCTGCTCTCGCAATAAGTGCATTTGCTATCGCATCAAGAGCCGCATCCTTTACGGTTGTTTCAACCGAAATCAGCTTCTGTGCGGCAGCTCTTGCAAGAGTACATTTTTCCAATAACTCATTCATGGCTGTGTTCCCTTTCCATTTTTATTCACTAAAATTTTTTGATACAAATAGTGTTCCGACTGCTTTTCCGTCTATAATATCAGATATAGCATCAACATTCTCACCGTTTGTAATGACCATATGAATTCCCGCATTTGAGGCAAGCTCTGCCGCATCAAGCTTTGTAACCATTCCTCCCGTACCGAGCTTTGTGCCTGCACCTCCTGCGCCTGCTCTCACACTGTCAATGTCAAACACTCTTTCAATAAGCCTTGCATCGTTAAACTTATGAGGGTCCTTATCATACAAGCCGTCAATATCTGAAAGCAGAATTAATAAATCCGCATCAACCAGCTCAGCAACTCTTGCCGAAAGACTGTCATTATCTCCGATTTCAATTTCTTCAACCGAAACAGTGTCATTTTCATTTACAATCGGAATTATCCTGTTTTCTATAAGATACGAGAATGTATTCTGCATATTTCTTTTTCTTCTCGGGATAGCAATATCATCACGAGTAAGCAGTATTTGCGCAACATTATGAGAATATCCCGAAAATGCCTTATCATACAAATACATAAGCTCGCATTGACCTACAGCCGCAGCTGCCTGCTTTCCCTTTGTATCTGACGGCTTCTCCTTTAAACCCATTTTGCCTACACCAATACCTATTGCACCCGATGAAACAAGTATTATTTCCTTACCTTGATTCATAAGATCACTGAGAACCATTGCAAGCCTGTCTATACGTCTCAAATGCATTGCACCATTTGGGTATGTTAACGAAGATGTTCCTATTTTTATAACAATACGCTGCGATTTCGCAACGTCTTCTAGTATTTCATCCATAATTTTCTCCTTAATTTTTGAAGTGTATTTTATATCCGCTTCAATTTAAATTATACATATTAGATTATATCACACAGTACCATGAACGTCAAGCAAAATTTTAGCTAACAATAATTCTTTACTTTACCTTACCAATTCCTTCTTCACTTTAATATTTGCTCTCTTATCTGCAAATAAACTTATATCTCCATCTAAATCAGTTCTGTATATCTGCGTATCTTTTAAATTCTCTAATACATCTGATTTCGGAAATCCAAACTGATTATTTTTACCGCAGCCTATGAGTGAAATTTGGGGAGAAACAGCCTTAACAAATTCCTTTGTCGTTGATGTTGCCGAACCGTGATGACCTACTTTTAACACTTCAGCCTTTGGTACAAGATTTCTTGAAATCATACTTTTTTCCTCTAATGCTGTCATGTCTCCGGTAAATAGACAATTAAATTCACCATAGGATAAATTTATCATAAGCGAACTGTTATTTGCATCCTCAGTTGATAATACATCCTTTGAAGGAGGATATACAAATAAATCTACATCGTCCATTGATATGTGCATTGGTGAAAAGACATACCATATCTTTGTATTATTTTCTTTTGCCGCTTCTTCAAGCTTTATTCTCCATTCGTCAT
>USPO01000390.1 GCA_900556575.1 uncultured Eubacteriales bacterium | reverse complement strand
CATTGACGGAATAATACTCATCTACCAATGCATCAACCACCAGACGGGGTTTCTGAGTCGTCGCACCATTATCGAAATAAACCAATGGCTTACCGTAAACCGTACGGCTCAATATCGGGAAATCCTCACGTATCTTTTGAATATCCATGTTTATTCGCTATTACTCATTTACAAATCGCACAACCCTGACATCTGTTCAACTCACCACGGAAACGTTTCTCAACCAACAGATGCAAGCGATCTTTCAGCGCATCCAGACGAATGGTATCAATCACTTCGTTGACAAACGCAAACATCAGAAGCAGACGAGCTTCTTTCTCGTTGATTCCACGGGAACGCATATAAAACAATGCATTCTCATCAAGCTGTCCCACCGTTGCTCCATGCGAACATTTCACATCGTCCGCATAAATCTCCAACTGCGGCTGCGTGTACATTCTAGCATCACGTGTAGCGCAAAGATTACGGTTTGTCTGTTGAGAATTTGTATGTTGGGCGTCAGGACGTACCAGCACTAATCCGGCAAATGCACCTATCGACTGATCATCGAGTACATATTTGAATAATTCATTACTTGTACAATTCGGAACCGCGTGATCAATACTTGTATTATTATCTATATGCTGGTTCTTATCAGCAATCGCCATTCCGAGACCTGTACCGCCGAATTTTCTCGTAGTTCCGGCTGTCTCCTGCTCGAACGGTTTAAATATTCTGCTCAAAAATCTCGGGTCCATACCCTTTCCGTTATCCTTTATCCTAAACAGCATATGAACCTTGCTGTCCGTTTGGTTTACTTCCTTAAATACAACCTCTATTTTTCCGCCTTTAAACGTATACTTGCTTGCATTGGATACAAAATTTATCAAAATCTGCATTAATCTCAATGAATCGCCGACAACATATCGAATTTCCATATCTTCCATGCGTGTTTCAAAGGTTATTCCCTTCTGCTCAATTGTTCCGACAAACATTTCGTAAAGCTTATTGTGTATTTCGAGCAGGTCGAATTTTTCATGCTCCAATACAACCTTTCCGCTTTCAATCTTGCTCATATCGAGAATATCATTTATAAGTGAAAGTAAAAACTGTGATAAACCATTTGCCTTGTCCAGACACTTTAAAGCCTCCTCCGGCTCATTGATATGAGTCTGCGCAAGAGTAAGCATACCCAAAATACCATTCATAGGTGTACGAATTTCATGCGACATTTTTGAAAGGAAATCGGATTTTTGCCTTTCTTCGGTCTTTACCTTTTCCAGCTCTTCCTTAAGCTGTTCCCGTATCGTAATTTCGCTGTTCATATCTATTATTTCAATGAGCATTACGTCATCGTACTCGGATATTACAGCCTTTCCGCATTTAATTTCATTTGTATCTAAATTTTTAAATTCAAATTCGCTGACATATTCGGACGCACAGTCCCATGCATCATACTGTTTCTTAAATCTTATTTTCTCATCATCACTAACGCACCATTGAGTGGCATATACATCTGCCATTACGTCCTCAACTTCAAGTCCCATTAGTGTTTTTATACTTTCCGATACATACAGAGGTATATGATCAGGATTATCCAGCAATATATATGCACTGCCGCTGCGGTTTCCTATTGCTTCAAGTGTCTTTGCAGCTATTTTCTTTTTTCTGCCAAATTTCATCAATTACTTTTCTCCCCTCTGCCGT
Organism: uncultured Eubacteriales bacterium; assembly: GCA_900556575.1. GTDB lineage: Bacteria > Bacillota > Clostridia > UBA1381 > UBA1381 > UMGS1958. Next base: position 373 of record USPO01000390.1, on the reverse strand, counting down.
ATCTTTTGGATTTATAGCTTAATTTGTCTACATATATATAATTATATCATATTTGAGAAAATATTTCAACATAAATATAAAAATAATGCACTTCACAAATTAATAAATTTGTGCTATAATATTTAGTAAAAATATATATATTATCGGAAAACAGGAAAAGACGGGACTTTTACATAAAAGCAAAACGGCAGATGCAAAATAATTGTTTTTGCATCTGCCGTTTTACATTTTATCACAACTCTATGTAATCAAACAAAGGTCTTTGTTTTTCGTCCCATATGAACAGTCTTAATTGACTGTCCCCGCTTATTCTCTCATACTCATAATTAAATCCCTGTATATTTTCCTGCTGTAAAATTTCATCGCTGATTTT
>USPO01000389.1 GCA_900556575.1 uncultured Eubacteriales bacterium | reverse complement strand
CCTCTGCAAGGATACCCATATGACCGCCAAGACAAGGACCGCATGTAGGTGCTGATATTACACAGCCTGCCTTGATAAGAGTTTCAAGAGTTCCATCCTGTAAAGCTTCAAGATATACCCTCTGTGTAGCCGGGAATACAATAACTCTTATTCCCTTCTTAACATGCTTATCCTTTAATATAGCTGCCGCTCTCTGAAGGTCGCTGATACGTCCATTTGTACATGAACCGATAACAACCTGGTCAATATCAACATCTCCCCAGTTCTCCGGTGTTCTTGCATTTTCCGGAAGATGCGGGAATGCAACCGTATGAGGAACCTTTGACAAATCTATATCTATTACCTGTGCGTATTCCGCATCATCATCAGCCTTGAATATAGTATATTCCTTGCTGCTGTGTGACTTCATATATTCCTCTGTAAGCTCGTCCACCTCAAAAATACCATTCTTTGCACCGGCTTCAATAGCCATGTTTGCAATTGTGAAACGGTCATCCATTGTAAGAGTATGCATACCTTCTCCGGTAAATTCCATTGACTTATATAAAGCACCGTCAACACCAATCATACCGATAATATGAAGGATTAAATCCTTACCGCTTACATACGGATTAAGCTTGCCTGTAAGATTAAATTTAATAGACTCCGGAACCTTGAACCATGCCTTACCTGTTGCCATTCCGGCTGCCATATCAGTTGAACCTACACCTGTTGAGAATGCACCCAATGCACCGTATGTACAAGTATGTGAGTCTGCACCGATTACTACATCACCGGCAACAACAAGTCCTTTTTCCGGAAGAAGTGCGTGTTCGATACCAACCTCGCCAACCTCAAAATAATTTACAATATCCTGCTCCTTGGCAAACTTTCTTACCTTAAGAGCCATCTGTGCGGATTTAATATCCTTGTTCGGAGTAAAATGGTCCGGAACAAGGGCAATCTTTGCCTTATCAAATACCTTTTCTGCACCTATTTTATCAAATTCATTGATACCGACCGGAGCTGTAATATCATTTCCGAGTACAAGACTCAAATCAGCCATTATAAGCTCGCCGGCTTTGACGCTGTCAAGACCCGCAGCACGTGCGAGAATTTTCTGTGTCATGGTCATTGCCATTGTAATCACCTCATGTTATAATTATTCATTTTATTATTATATCACAAACAGAATATTTTGTAAACACAAAATTTAAAATTTGTTGGTTTTTTTGTCGTTTAATTCGCTAAAAATAACTTTCTGACGCAAGAGCTGTATATAGAAGAAGCTTTTTATCACTATTCAAAAAAAAGTAAGGCAGACAATATAAACTTATATACCTCTGCCTTAACTATTATATATCTATAAATTACTGTGCCGCCGGCTCCTCCGGCATAATTTCCTCTATTTTTGCCGCTGCTGTTTTTGCTAAACTTTCAAGAACTGCCTTTTGCTCATCTCCTGAACCGCTTGATGCTGTAATTATAATTTCACAGCCTCTGTCATATACATGAATAGACGGATATGCAATATATGCATCCTCACCTATTCCCTCAATTAGTTCTGATGAGGTACGCAGAATTCTTGTATTTTCATAGTCATTCCATATATCATCAGCACTTATTTTGTCAGTTCTGTTAATAACTTTTACAATTACAGGATCACCGCTACCTATCGGATTTGATAGATAAGATGCCGTTGAAACATTCCCGTCTGTTACAGAATTTCCTCCATCCAAAGCTAAATCATACTTACCATCAATCGCATTTTTTGCATCATCAAGCGTTATAATCTCCGCAGCATCTGCTGATGGTATAGGTGACGGTGTAGGTTCAGCAAATAATCCGCCGCCTTTTCCACATGAACAGAGTATACAAAGTGCTGCCGCTGCCGATACTGCCATTGACATTTGTTTTATATATTTATTCATTTCCTTGTTCCTCTCATGGAATTCTTTTTATATAAATATATTATCATAAAAGCCTTACTTTTTCAAGTAGTAAAATGCAATTTCATAAAAAAATTCAGGGGCTGTAGCAAAATGCACAGACCGCATAAAGCGAATAAAACAAAGTGAATAAG
>USPO01000388.1 GCA_900556575.1 uncultured Eubacteriales bacterium | reverse complement strand
CATGGCGGACGTGTTATAGTTATGGCAACACCGATGACAATTCGTCAGCCGAAATTTAATAGCCTTTTGAATAAATATAAGGATATGGCAGAGTTTGTTCCGGTTGAATGTAAGGGCTTAATGGAATATGTGGAGCATGGCGAGCTTGACGGCAAAGCTCTGGATGAATATTTTGAAGAGCATTTAAAGCCATATATAACAGAAGACACTGAAACAATAGTCCTCGGCTGTACTCATTATCCGTTTTTAAGTCCGCATTTAAAAGAATATTTGAATAATGATAATATCAAACTTATTGACGGAAGCTACGGAACATCGATGGAACTTAAAAGACAGCTTAAAGAAAAAAATCTTCTCAGGAATGAGGAGCGAAAAGGAATAATTACAATAGAAAATTCATCTCATGATGAAAAAATTCTGGAATTAAGTAAAAAATTATTAAATATGTAAAGATGGAGGCTGCTGCAAAACCAGATTTTGCAGCAGCCATATTTGTTTTATTTAATTCTTGGTGACTTCCAGTGTGAGAAGGTCTATCGTATAATCTCCGACCGTTACGCGGTTTTTCTTTTTGTCAAGTACAAACTTGGTGTTTCCGTCTATCGAGAGCGGAGTGTAAGCATTATCCGACACAAATCTGTTAATATAATACTGTAAATCGATTATAGCCTTTTTGTCGGTTTCCATCGAGAGAGAATAATATTTTTGTGTATTGTCGCTATAATTGTTTGGTGTGTTAAGACATAATTTTACACTGTAGAAATCTCCTTTGCTTTCGGATATAACTTCCCTCGATTCGGGCGGATTATAGTTTTCGGGGTTGCGCGGGTATAGGTTTGAATTGCTGTAGTTTTCTATATATACCGTTTTGGAAGGTATATCGTATCTGTAGGTTGTATCCGCAGGAACATTTTCCCGGTTAGCTTCGCTGTACAGCAGTCTCGATACGGGGTAATAGCATTCGCCGTTGTATACGAATATTTCGGAATAGTCTCCCGAATATGATACTATGCCGTTAAAGGTTACGTCATATCCGTTTGTGGGAGAAGCGGTACCGGAAACGGAAACTCCGGCAGCGGCGGTTTTATTGGAGAAGTCACCCGTGTAAAGTATATGCAGGGATTTCGACTGCGTATTTTCCGAAACATAATATCCTCTGCCGTTTAAATCCTTCGCACGGATATAATCCTTGCCGCCTATGTTATACAGCGGAATTTTTATATTGTTTACAACAGCCGTAAAATCACTCTGTGTAATCGTATTCTTTGCCGAGATGTATGTTTCCTCCGTTGTCGGTGATGCGTGCATACTTGTAAGCTCAAGCTGTTTGTATTCGGGTTCGGCTGTTCTTCGGTTCTTGAAATACAGGCAGCTGCCGTCGGGACTCAGAACAGCGTCAGAAATGCTTATCATATATAAATTGCATATGTATTCGGCACTGTAATGCAGACCGTTGGCAAGAGTTACGTTGAATTGCGGGGTACTGTGCATCACTCCGCCAAGCTGATAATGCGTTACCCATACATTGGAATTTGCATTGTGGAGAGGTGCGTAATATGACGGATCCCACGGGAAATTTGAGTATTCAAGGTCGGAAAAGACTTTTTGAGCGGCACTTTGGTCATATGTAAGACTTGTGTTAAGGCTTAAAAGCCTTGAATTGTTATCATATGTATACCGCATTGTTTCCGATAAGTCCTCAACGCAGACGGCGGATTTTCCGTCTAAAGCATAGGAATCAACATAGCATCCATTTACAATTGCACGAATGTCGGACTCATAATAATTTCCCGCCGTTTTTCCGACACGTCCTCTTTCATAAACGGGATTAAAGCCGTATGACGGAGTACCGGTTTTTGTGATGAATACGGAACGGATATTGTCGTTGTAGTATACCGTAAATCCGTATTTCTCCAAGTCCTCAAGCACTATCAGAGTTTTTCCGTCGATGGCATAGCCTTGAATGTCAAGCCCGTCAACCTGTGTTTTGATGTCCGTTGTGTAGATTGTGCCGGCAATGTCACCGTTTGCCGCATGTGCGGAAAGTGAAAACATCATTGGTACGGCTGCCA
>USPO01000387.1 GCA_900556575.1 uncultured Eubacteriales bacterium | reverse complement strand
TATGCATGGAATTCGGTTTCGGAAATGAGTCCTATTGCGGACAGTTATGTATATAATAAAGAATTACAGCCGACATATACGCCGACAGTACCTACCTCGAAACCTACGGAGTCACCTGTGCAGACAGTCGAACCTACAAATGCACCAACTATACCTACATCGGAACCGACAGAACCTCCGATGCAGACAGCCGAGCCGACAAATCCGCCTGTTTTAAAGCTTGATTTTGAGGACGGAAGTATGAGCGGCTGGAAACAAAGCAATGCCGGAGTTGCATCGATAAAAGAGGATGATACTCCGGGCATAGGAAAGTACTTTAACGAGGCGGCAAACGGAAGCGGAAGCCGGGCTGTGGAATATAAGCTTAGTGAGGCATTGTCGGATTCATTTGTGTTTGAGGCAGATATAAAGACCCAAAGCACGAATGAATATGCGGCAAATTTGTCACTTCTTGCTTCAAGCACAACGGTAAACAGCACCGGAGCAAATAAAATGCCGATGGACGGATATTTACTCAAGGCAGATATGTTAAAGAATGAAAAGAAATTTATTTTTAACAGCAGCGAAACATCAAACGGAACTCTTTTAAGCGGAGTAACGGGCAAGAAAATTTTATCTGACGAAACAGCGGATAATGAATGGATGCATATAAGAACCGTTTGTAACCTTGAAAATAAAACAACAAAAATACAGCTTACATCTTTAGACGGAAGTAAGGTTTATTTTGGCGGAATGACAGATATGTACTATGAGGACGGAAAGCCTATCGAGAATCTTCGTAAAATATATTTAATAGCACCAAGGGCAAACGGCAATTTTGGCATAGATAACATAGTTGTAAGAAAAGCGAATGACTCTGAAATAGAAGAAACCAGGAAATTTAACAAGATAACGGTTGTATGCGGAAATGTAAGCAATACATATTATAATTCCGTAAATTCTCCGTTAGACAGCAGATATATTCCGGACATTTCTGCTTACGGAGGTTATTTTAAGGGCTGGATTGTTGACGGAAAACAGTTATCGACCGATGAATTAAAAACATACAAGCTTACATCGGATACAGAAATAAGAGCGGATATAGATAGCTCATATATAGAAAAAGCTGTAAGTGTTGCATTTGATAAATTTCCCGCAAATAACAGGCTAATTATGAGTGACGATGCAAACGGAACCGATTTCAAGGAAAATGAAATTTCATTAAAAATAACAGGTGAGAACGGAACGGACCTTGCACTAAATCCCGATGATAAAGCAAAACCTCAAATTGATTGGGAGTTCTGCGGATTCCATACAATGCACGGACAGCCTACAACCGATGATACCGCCGCTGTTTTTCCCGGAACAAAAAAATTCTGTGACAGTTATGCATACGTTAATGTGAACAGTGCTTACGAACCGCAGGTAAGCTTTAATTTAAGAAATACTTCGGAAAACTATTACGGAAAAGTAAAAGCAACGGTACATTACGGCGAAGATGTATTCACTGTGGAAAAGCCGCTTATAATTCAGGGAAATACAAATGCCGAGCCGGGAGTGCTGTTTCCGTCGGCAGGCTATGTTTCGGATTTTAATATGTTTGAGAACGGAATGGAAGGTGATTATACTTCAGACAGAACACTCCTCGGAGGATGGAGTGTAACAGGTTCAAACAGTACCAACAGAATAGGAATAGGCAGTGATGAAATAGGCAAGTATCTTAAAATAAGCAAGAATGAGAAAAAAGATTCAAGTTATTTCAGTATAAATCTCGATACGTCGGACAATCAAATTATTTTTGAACAGAATATAAGATTTAAGACAAAGAGTGCTTCCATATATTATAAAGGTGAAGCGGCAAATTCATTTAGCAAAAATCAGTCTGCTTTTACTGTATCATATACAGGAGGCAAAATGAGTATTAACGGTTCGGAGTTTGCCGATAATATCAATGAAAATGAATGGTATAGGCTTGTAATCTGCTCAGCCGTATCATCACAAAAGTGTATGGCTATGCTGTATTCCGCAGACGGAGCATTGATCGGTTCAAGTAAAGAAATGGCTTTTCAGAATGAAAATGTAAGTTAGGATTTA
>USPO01000386.1 GCA_900556575.1 uncultured Eubacteriales bacterium | reverse complement strand
AAACGTTCAAATATCTTTTCACGTTCACCTTCAGGTATTCCCGGTCCGTTATCAGAAAATGATACTATAATATTTTCTGTATCACAATCCATATCAATCCTAAGCCTGCCACCTTCCGGAGAGTACTTTATTGCATTTTCGGCTATATTATAAAATGCCTCAAATAGTTTGTCATAATCAATCATTATTTCAGGATAGCTCTCATACTTAAAATCGGGATACATATCAATATTTCTTTTCTGAGCAAGAGGCATTAATGTTCTGATAATCTTTTCAACCAGCGGTTTTATATCAACCTGTTCAAGGTTAATCTTTCTTTCATCAAGTCTTGAAAGTATAAGCAGTCTATCCACTAACCTCGATAATCTGTCAACCTCCGTAACAATATCTCCTACAAATTCCTTTTGCATATCGGGGTCTTCGACCGTTTCACAGGTATCACAGATAAGCTTTATTCCGGTCATAGGTGTTTTTAGTTCATGAGATACATCCGAAACAAACTTTCTTCGCTTATCCTCTATATTTTCGAGCTGCTTTGCCATATAGTTCATTGTTTCACCCATTTCGGCAATTTCATTCTGTCCTTTAACCTTGACTCTCGCCTTAAAATCTCCCTTTGAAATCCGTCTTGCGGTTTCTCTGTACTCGGCAAGAGGTTTTGTTATTATACCGCTGAGTCCGAAACTGAGCATTCCTATTACAACAGCTATTATTATGGAGAATATAACAAGGCTTGTTCTTGCCGAATTTATTGTATTGTCTATTGAATCAACCGATGATGCAAGATACACTGCACCGGCAATAGAATTATCAATCACCACCGGTACCGAAACCGACAGAGTTTTATATTCCGCTCCGTCATCATTTATCATTACAGCCTGTTCTCCGTCAAATGTCTTTTTCAGTACATCTCTTATAAACACCTTTCCGCTCATTTCGGAATCACGGCTTGTATCATACAAAACCTTATAAGAGCTGTCAACAACGATTCCGCGTATTCTTGTTCCTGACAAACTACTTTGTACCGGCTGTGCAAAGCGTTCCTTTGAAACCTCACTGTCTGTACTCCAAACCTCACCTACCATCTGTGAAATTATATTTGCCTTTGCCATTACAGAGGCTTCCTCTGCCGAATAAAGATTTTTATTCAGCATATTGACTGTACATGCGGTAAGCAGTACAAGCGCAGATGCAATAACACCAAAATATGTCGCTACCATAATGAATTTAGTAGAGCCTATTATTTTCCTCAAGTTAAATATCATTTTAGCCTTTTTTATAATAATAACCAACTCCCCACTTTGTCATAATATATTTCGGATTTGCAGGGTCTTCTTCTATTTTCTCACGCAGACGGCGTATATGAACATCTACCTTACGTACTTCTCTGTGATTTTCAAAATTCCAGGCTATATCAAGCAGATTTTCTCTTGTATAAATTCTTCCTGGATTTTTCAGGAATAGCTCAAGCAGTTCAAACTCTTTACCGGTAAGCTCCACTTTTTCGTTTCTTACCGTTACAATTCTTTGATTGTAGTCAAGAACTATATCCCCGGATATAATGACCTTTTTGCTGTCCCCTTTTTCTTCGGGATTTATGCGTCTTAAAATTGCCTTTATTCTTGCCTTTACCTCACGAATATTAAACGGCTTTGTTATATAGTCATCCGCACCATATTCAAGACCGAGGATTTTATCTATATCTTCACTCTTTGCTGTAAGCATAATAATAGGGACATTTGAAAATCCCCTGATACTTCGGCAGACGGTAAAGCCATCAATTTTCGGCAGCATCAAATCCAAAAGAATTAAATCTATTGTTTTATCATGTGCAAGTCTTAATGCCTCTTCACCGTCAAAAGCGGTTTCTACCTCATACCCCTCCTGCTCAAGGTTGAATTTCAAACCTTTTACAATTATTTTTTCATCATCGACAATCAATACCTTCATTAAGCTGTTTCTCTTCCTTTCAAGTTAAAACATATAAATATATTTTAACTTGAAAATCCAAATAAGTCAAGAGAAAATTTAGATAAATTAATAATTATATTTTTTCCTGTTAGCCGTAAGGAAAG
>USPO01000385.1 GCA_900556575.1 uncultured Eubacteriales bacterium | reverse complement strand
AAAAAATACCCAGAGCTAATCCATTAGGATTATGAATTGGTTTAGCCCCATCCAGTAATAAAGCCTGACGTTCATTATTTTTAGTTAATGGCCGATTTTGTTTTTTAAAATAATCCTTAATTTTATTCTGAATACAAACTTTCGCATATGCATAAAAATATCCCTTACTATCATCAAATGAATTGATAGAATCATTAAATGCGGATAAGCTTTCGGAAAAGAGATCATCATCTCTGTCAACAAAATGACCGGCAACCTGTGATGCACAGGACGCTATAAAGCTGATATTTTCCTTTATAAACAGTTCTCGCCGTAAAGGATTATTTTTTACATCATAAAGTGTGTTTTCCCTCACTTTTTCGGATGCCGAATTCATTTTGTCACTTCCTTTCTGATATTTCTATGCCAATTTATTTTTATTTTACACCACATACAACAATCTGTCAACAAAAAAATTTATAATACTACATTTCTTTAAAATAATCTGCTGTATTTCCAAATAATCTATGAGTAATTTAGGAGTAAATTTATATTTTAAATACAGGTTTGAAATACAGCAGACTATATACCAATTAACATTGTGCCGGCGAATCAGATTCTCCGCCGACCGCATGAAAATAATTAAATTTATTTACCTATTTTATATAATCAATTATAGAAAAAATTTAATTATTCTATAATAATCGACATACTTTCCTCATCCCAATCAACATTAAGACCGAAACTTTCAGCGATAAATCTCATCGGAACTATTGTTCTGTCATTTCTTATCTCCGGTGCTGTATCGAGAGCTGCAGCTTCTCCATTTACATATGCTGTTTTATCTCCTATTATCATAGTTATAACTGTAGAATCTTTAGTAATGGTTATTCCCTGAGTATCTCCGTCCCACAGAACCTCTGCTCCAAGTGCTTCGGTAACAGCTCTAACCGGTGCAAGTGTTCTTCCATTCTCAATTACGGGAAGTACATTATCATACTTTTCATAATCGATTGCAAAACCATTTACAAATGTATCTATCGAGTAGTCCTTTAATTCTTTTTTAACTGCAGCTATTTCCGCCAATACTTCTTTTTTATCCTCCTTTGTAAACTCGCCGAATGAATTTCTTAATTCTTTAAGATAAGTAAGAGATTCTATCTTAGCTGCTTTTACAAGTTCTTTCATTTCCCGCATTTCCTGAATACTTTTCAGTTTAGCCTCTTTGTTTTCCAATCGTTCTTCCCTGCTAATCTTATCACTATCAGTTTCCTTATTATTCTCAGGTGATGCGGTTACAGATGGTTCTTCCGTTATACTCGGTCTTTCCTCCGAATTTTCTGTCGGTTCTTCTGTTACTTCCGGACTTTCTGTTGGCTCTTCTGTTTCCATAGGCAATTCTGTCGGTTCTTCCGTTACTTCCGGACTCTCCGCCGGCTCCTCTGCAGCCTCCGGACTTGCTGTTGGTTTTTCTGTTTCCATAGGTAATTCTGTCAGCTCCTCTGTAACTTCGGGATTTGCTGCCGGTTCATCTGTTATTTCCGAAAACCCTATATCTTCCTCTAATTCTGCGTCCGGTTCATCTATATCCTTATAATATGATGAATTCTCTGTATGAGCCGCATTATCATCTTCCTCCGGCACCTGATTTACTGCAAATACAGCTCCGCCTATACTTGCAAACACAAACACTGTGAGTAACGCCGCTATTAACTTTTTCATAATCATTGCTCCTTTCAAAAGTTAATTTATATTCACTAACATATTCACAAAAGCCTTTTGTATTTAATAATACGAATCCTATATATATTTTTGTGGGTAAAAATAAAAAAATTGTTTAAAAAGATATTAAAATATAACAGGGCTATTGCAAAACAAAATTTCACAATAGCCCTGTTAATTATGTTTTTCTAAAGCTTATCTGCTTTATTTGAGTCCAAATTCGGTATTAGTCCTCATAATCTACTATTACTGTATAAATAGACTCCTTTGTAAGCGGCATTATATATATAGGCTTGGTCAAATCCGTTGTTTCAACCGTTAAGGCAACAATGTTTCTGTTGCCCGCACCTCCGGCTTCACCGAGAATGATACCAT
>USPO01000384.1 GCA_900556575.1 uncultured Eubacteriales bacterium | reverse complement strand
ATTGATGCTCTGTGAGTATCCAAAATTATAAGCAGTGACTCACTGTCAATAAACTCCACCGCATCATCTTTGCTTATAAACATATCCTCATATTCCTCAAGCTGGCTAAGCTCCTCTTTCATCGGACGTATTGCCGGAGAATTGTTATCCATAACAATATACGGCTTTTTTCCAAGTTCACGAACTGCACGCTGGAGTGCCATCGCAGCTCCGAAACAATCATAGTCTGCTGCGGAATGTCCCATTAAAAACACCTTATCAGTATTAAGAATAAACTGCTTTAACGCACCAGCGACCGAACGTGTTTTTACTCTATTGCTCTTTTCATATTCTTTTGTGCTGCCGCCATAAAATTTGAGTGCTTCCTGTGTTTTAACACATACCTGGTCACCGCCTCTGCCCTGTGTCATTTCCATTGCACTTCGCGAATATTGTTCGTTTTCCAAAAGACTTCCGCCGCTGCCTATTCCTATGCTTATTGAAATAGGTGCTTTATATTCTTTGCCAATCTCTCTTACTTTTTCCAACACAGAAAATTTATCATTGATATATTTTTCAAGCATTGCATGATCAAAAATCATAAAATATCTATCATTATCCTGACGTTTGATTACAGCTTTGCCCATCTGCGCCCATTCTCCCAGCTTTTGCCTTACAGCAGAAACTATTCTCTCTTCTGCTCCATCATCCATTCGCTGCATAACCTCATCGTAATTATCGATTGTCACAACACCTATATCCGTTTTTTCCGCCTCATATATCCTGTGTATTTTATCATAATCACTTCGGTCAATAAAGTACAAATATACTGAATATATTTCCTTTTCATCCGAAGCCTCCGACTTTTCCTTTACAAATCTTCCTGTCATTTTGTATCTTTTACTATCTATTATGACATTTTTTACATAGATATCCTTTGTTTTTAGCACTTCACCCCATTTAATACCATCTATAATATTTCCTACCTGCTGCCCCATCAGATTACTTTTTCCTATAAGCTCCTTAAATTGGTCATTATGCCAACGTACAGAACCATCTACATTTGCAACAAGTATAGGTATCGGAAATACCTCAAGTACATTTGCTGTTATTTCACTATTTTCTTCCGCTACTATATCAAGAAATTTATCCATGGTTTTTCTATGCAACGCTCTTAATCCAAAGAAAATTGCCAATATCACCAAACCTACACATATAAGTCCCAGCGAAAGCCATGTTTCATTATCCGCACATAGTGTATACCCCCCGGCAAATACCATCACGACTGCCGAACAACACACCATTATACAGCTTATCCTATATATATTTCCGTAACGTTTATCCATCTTTTGACCTCCACACCGCCGAACGGCAATCGTCGTTTTAACGGTCTCTGATATATGCGGCAAGCGATGACATATCTGAAAATTCAGCCTCAAGTTCGTGTCCATTGTCAACCGCTGCCGATAACAGCATAAGCATTTTATCATCAACGCATTTCTCATTCATCCCAAGTCTTCTTGCAAGAATGTAACTCATTGCATTGATAGATGCAAGCTCTTCCAAAACATCATCGTAAAGCGGACCATCATCATAATTCGCCAGAGTCTTATAAAGCTTTGCAATCTCTGATAAAAGCTCTCCTTTTACTGTATCGATTGCCCTTACATTTGCAGCAATATTTATCATCATATTACCCTCCTTAAGAGCTTATTTCATACTTATTATATAATACCACACATCGGAAAAAAAGTCAATAACATAAAATCCAAAAATATAAAATAACGCAGGAATAAAGTTGGCATTTTTTGATTTTTAAATGCTAGTAAATTGTTTATTTTTGTCAAAGAGAAAGACACCCATTGCTCGGGTGCCTTTCTCTTTGACTTTTAAGGGGAATTTTAAAAATAAAGATTAATACTTTAATTAATATACTTCTTTCCACTCAGCGATATTTTCCGAATCAAACTTGAACGGATCGCCTAACATTACTTCAGTACCGCCGTCAGCAGCCTCTGTAATCTCCTTTTCACCAAGCTCTCCTGCTGTGAACTTATCTCCTACCTTGCCTGTGATTTCTTTCTTAACAAGAGCATCAAGTGT
>USPO01000383.1 GCA_900556575.1 uncultured Eubacteriales bacterium | reverse complement strand
TTACAGACGGATACTTTACCGGTAATTTGGGTGAGGCTATGATGAGTCATAAAAATCCGGGAAATGAAAATAACTCTTTTACCGATGAAGCGAAAAAAAGAACTCAGCCGGATGCAAATGTGAGAAAAATTCCGGTTAATATATCGGGAACAATGCATAAGGGCGAACCTGTTAAAATAAGTGTATTTGATGATGATGGTAATTTTGCAGAAGCGGTGGGAACAATAAATGTTGAAAAGGCAGACTATAGTCCTATCGGTAAGCAAAGATTTTTGTCGCAGCTTATAAAAATGGGTGCAACGCCGTTTGAAGCAAAGGAAATGTATGCCGATATTGATGAAGATGCCACTGTTCCGATTAAAGAAATAAACAGTGCAAGACGAGAAGCTTTGGACAAACTTGCGGGTCAAAGAAGTCAAAGACTGCAGAGATGTGTGATAAGTGATTGGAAAATTAAAAGGGAAGTTTGTCGGACCAAACATGACTTAAAGCTGAGTGCGGAGGTGCGGACGATAGAACAGGGACGTACGGCAGCTGAAAGCGGAATTGATTTAATTTATGCTCCGCAGGGTGTTTGCGAAAAGCTTAAAGACGAATTTCCGAATATTGAAATTGTGACACGTTGTGAAGATATTTTTCACGAACAGAAAATTAACACAAATTCAGCGGCAATTTCGTCAAATGCCGCATTGTACCATTACAAAAAAAGCGGCATACGGCTGTACGGAACTCACAGGCTAAATATATTTAACTCGGAATCATTAGAAAATTACAGAGGTTTTGAGCTTGTTACGCTCTCACCGGAGTTAAGGCTCGGAGAAATTTCTGACATAGCAAAAAACAGTGATGTTCCTTTTGAACTGATAGGCTACGGAAGGATACCGTTAATGCTAATGAAAAACTGTCCGATAAAAGCAATGGGAAAATGTCAGAAACATAAAGATAAAATAACTTTGAAAGACAGGAAAGGCGAAGAGTTTCCAATAATATGTCATAAAGGCTGCATAGCTGAATTGCTTAATTCAAAGCCGCTGTATATGGCAGATAAAATTGAAGATTTAAAAAAGACAGGAGCGGAAAGAATAAAGCTTTTGTTTACAACCGAGAGTCCGAAACAATGTGCAAAGATTGTCGGTATATATAATGATGCTTTAAGAGGAAATGTAACTTCATTGCGTGAAAATACGTTTACAAGAGGGCATTATTACAGAGGTGTAGAATGATTATTTAAGGCGGTAGGATAAATTGAGTTTGTTTAACAATAAATTTAATATAGTACTTGCTTCGGGTTCACCGCGAAGAAAGGAACTGCTTTCGGAAATTATTCCGGAGTTTGATATAATTGTGTCGGAGGCGGACGAAGACAGTATTCCGAAAATGCTTGAACCGGCATTATATGTTCAAGAATTGGCAATGCTTAAAGCAGCAGCTTCGGCAAAAAATGTTTCGAGTAATAAAAACAGTATTGTAATAGGTGCGGATACGGTTGTAACGCTTGACGGAAAAATTCTCGGTAAACCGAAGGATGAAGAAGATGCTTTCAATATGTTGAAAAATCTTTCGGGGAAAAAGCATGAGGTATATACCGGATATTGCGTTATGAGGCTCAGCGATTGCAAGACTTTGAGCAAAGCAGAAAAAACAGAGGTATTCTTTAAACAGATTACTGATGAAAAAATACAAAGCTATATAAATACCGGAGAGCCTATGGATAAGGCAGGAGCCTATGGTATTCAGGGACTCGGCGGTTTGTTTATAAAAAAAATTAACGGTGATTATAACAATGTGGTCGGACTTCCGGTGTCAGCTTTATATGACACATTAGAGGAAGAATTTGAAATGCGGCTGCTGTAAATACGGAGGTTTTAATATGGGATTGTTTTCTAAGGATATGGGAATAGACCTTGGAACAGCGAATACGCTGATATATGTAAAGGGACAGGGAATAACCGTTCGTGAACCATCGGTTGTTGCCATTGATAAGTATACAGGAAAGGTACTTGCTGTCGGTGAGGCAGCAAATGAAATGATTGGAAGAACTCCGGAGAATATAATTGCCGTTCGTCCTATGAAGGATGGAGTTATAG
>USPO01000382.1 GCA_900556575.1 uncultured Eubacteriales bacterium | reverse complement strand
AAAAATCGCTCAGCTTTTTCTGGCTGGCGGCGCCGTACTGCAAAATCATCTGGGACGCATGGGAACCGCCGTTTAAAATGTTCATCATCGGAACAGGAAGTCTGTTGCCCGAAACACCGCCTAAAAATCTGTAAAGCGGTAAATCAAGTGCGGTTGCAGCTGCTCTTGCTGCTGCGATTGAAACAGCGAGGATTGCGTTTGCACCAAGCTTTGACTTATCCTTTGTTCCGTCTGCATCAAGCATAGCCTTGTCAACCGCATATGTGTCAGAAGCATCAATACCTGAAACTGCATCATTGATAATTGTGTTGATGTTTTCAACTGCCTTTGAAACACCCTTTCCGAGGTATCTGCTCTTGTCACCGTCACGAAGCTCAAGAGCCTCAAATTCGCCGGTTGAAGCACCGCTCGGAGCAGTTCCTCTTGCAACAGTTCCGTCTGCGAGGTATACCTCGGCCTCTACCGTAGGATTGCCTCTTGAATCAAGAATTTCACGGCCTACAACCTTTTCAATCTGTAAATACTCTTTCATGTCATTTTTCTCCTTTAATACAATACTAATATAAATTAGTATTAAATACATTAAGTTAGTTGTAATTAACTTTATAAATATAATAACACAAAATTTCCTTTGTGTCAAGACTGAATATAGAATTATTGTGTGAAAAAATAGCTAAAATTATGTGAAAAAAGACGAAATAAAAAAATTTTGAAAAAACTCTTGACAAATTAAACTTTTTGTGTTATATTATAACCATAGTTAGTGATAACTAACCAACTATGAGTGACAATTGACTGTTCAATCCGAGCTTATGGTGAATATTTCATATGCGGAGCAGACTGCGACTGCTCCGCTTTCTCCATTTTGGACGGCTGCAAAAACAGGTTTTTACCTCAATAATTAAAGCCTGCATGGTATCATTATTTGTATTAAAATATTAAAAAATCTTAGTATCCCAATCTTAGTATCCTTTTGTAATATTAGAGCAGCCGAACATGGTTTTTAATGAGATTTAATAATGTTTAATGATAATATATTCATACTATTTTATATAGTTCAAAATAGATTTGAAAAAGTTCAATATAGTCGCTTGCAATATACTTGGGGATGTGATATAATTCAATTAACAATTATATATGCAGGGGAGGTCTTGCAAGTGAGAATAAATTTTGATGATAATTGGAAATTCAAAACGGGAGATTTTGAACCGAGGACAAATACCGCTAACTGGGGCGGTGCAAAGGCAAGAGGTTATCTGAAGGGTGCGGCGTCGGTTAATTTTGATGATACCGATTGGAGAACTGTGGATTTACCGCATGACTTTGTTTCGGAACATGATTATTGCTTTGAGAGCGATAAGTCTGACATGGGTGATATTCCTGAAATGGAAAGTATCGACAGCAGTCATTTTGCCGGCGGTTCGTTGGAGGGCGGTACTGCATGGTACAGAAAACACTTTGATATTGACAGGATAGACGGAAGAGTATATATCCATTTTGACGGAGTATACAGAAACAGTACGGTTTATGTAAATCAATATTATGTAGGTACTCATGCAAGCGGTTACAGCGGTTTTTATTATGATATTACCGATTTTGTGAATGAAGGTGAAAATCTAATTGCCGTCAGGGTAGATGCATCCGGCAGAGAGGGCTGGTGGTATGAAGGCGGCGGAATTTACCGCCATACATGGCTTGAAATGACCGATAATGCTCATATAGAGGAACAGAGCCTGTATGCGTCTGCAAAAAATATCAATATTGAAGATAAAACAGCGGATATTCGTGTAAGCTATACAGTTTTGAATAAGTATTACGAGCCGAAACAGCTTACGGTCAAAACGGAAATAAAATCACCGGACGGAGTTACTGCGGCTGAAAATGAGCATTATATTGAAATAAATGAATGGGATAAAAAAGAAATAGAGGAAAGCTTTAAGCTTAATGATATAAGCATTTGGGATTTGAAGGATACCAAGCAGTATACAGTTAAGGTGAGTGTATATTCAGATATCGGAGAATGTGATACAAAAATCTCAAACTTTGGAATAAGGACAACACATTTTGATGCGGACAAGGGATTTTTCCTTAATGG
>USPO01000381.1 GCA_900556575.1 uncultured Eubacteriales bacterium | reverse complement strand
TGTACGGAGTCAATATGAATAAGGCATATAACAAGGCTGTTATTTCGCCGTGTTTTCCGAGTGAATGGAATTATGCATCATTTAGTGCAAATTATTTAAAGTACAATTATACATATGACGGCAGTGCTGATACCTTTGACGTTACAACCGATGATGAGCTTGATTATGAAATGAACATACCGGCGAGAACGTCCGATGTTGAAAGTGTCAAGGTAAACGGACAGGATATTGAATTTACACTTGACAGTTCGGTTCATTTTACTGTGCCAAAGACAAATTCGGCGGTTATTGAAATAAAATACGGAAACGGAGAAAAAGCCGAAATATCATCAAAGGAAACGGGAGCCGCAGGATATGAATACAGCATAACAAGTAACGGAGTAATAACCGAAATTTCAGATCCTCAGGGTGTAATAAAATCTAATTCAGAGCTTAATAATGAAAAACTTACTGTTCTTCTGAATGATAAGCTTGGCAATCATACGTTTTTTGTAACAGTTAAGAAAGATGACAGTATAGTTAAGCTGCCTGTTGATTTGGAAATAAGAGAGCCGATAGAAATAACAGATATGGCAAGTGAGGGAAACAAATCGATATGTTTTAATTTAAGAAACAATACCGAAAATAAAATGAAAATAAATGCGGAGTTTAATTCGCTGAATGATAGTATTGAAAAAGAGCTTGAAATTGAACCCGGAGAAAAAACAGAAACAATTTCAATAGGAGCAAAGCTTACTCCGGGTGAAAATAAGATTTTGGCAAATATAAGCGGTGATTTTACGGGAAAGATTACGGGAAAATATGAGGACTGGACAATTAATTCAGAGGATACAACATATAAGACAATATCAATTTCAGATGAAGTAAATCAAAATCTGAGAACACTTCATGAAAATACTTACGATATAACATATAACGGCGATGAGCATTACAGACTGCCGGATTTCTATTGGGTTACAGCATCGAAAACGGGAACTACACGAACAGTTCTTCCAAACGGGCGTTCATGGTGGGAGCCGAGTAATCCTTCGCATAAGGGTGCGGGAGGTGTTCCGAAATCATTATCTCTTCCAGAAAACGGAGGGATATATTGCAGCGGTATAGGTGTTCCGTTTGATATAGCCTGTGGTAATAACGGTGAAAATGCTGCTTTCGTGTCATTATATAATCAATTCCCCGAAAAAATAAACATCCCGATAAAAGAAACGGCAAGCAAGCTATATTTTATGCTCAGTGTTTCAACAAATAGTATGCAGAATAGAATTGAAAATGCAAGAATAACCGTTAATTATACGGACGGAACAAGTGAAAAGCTTTCACTTACAAATCCGGATAATATAGATGATTGGCTTAGCTACCAGCTTACACCTTATGCTGAATCCGGATATATTGAAATGTTGGAAAGCAAAGCACATTCAAATATTTTATCGATAGATTTCGGAGAGGCAAAGGATGTTGAAAGTATAGACCTTGAGTGTCTGTCAAATGAAGTTCTTGCCGGACTTTTGGGAATTACAGCAGTTACGGCGGAAAAGCCGGATAAATCGCTGACGGTCAGCAGTATGAAATTCAGCAGCGACAGGATAGAATCCGGAATACCGGTAACAGTATCTGCGGAAATATCAAATACAACGGATATAGCGGAAAATGTTGCATTGTATGCAGCAGTGTTTGATGAAAACGGAAGATTAAAATATATAAAGCATATGGGAGATGAAGTAGCTTCAAAATCAAAAAGTACGATAAGTACCGAGATAGAGGGAGAAAACATTTCGCAGAGTGATTATATAAATGCCTTTATATGGAACGGGAACAAGGAGCCAATATCAGAGACAATAAAATTAGGTAACACGATTTAAAATGCAAATAAATTATACAGTTACAGTTCATAAAAAAAGAAGCTTTTGTGCATATACAATTGTCACTGATTATGATAAAATAGAACCATAAAATAAACCTAATCAAGTAGGAGGGAAAAGCATGAACAAGAAATACAGAAAGCAGGCATTGGCGGCAATTCTTGCGGCGGCATTGACAGCACAGCCGATATTCTCAACATTGCCTTCAATGGTATTTGCCGATGCATACAGCTATATGCA
>USPO01000380.1 GCA_900556575.1 uncultured Eubacteriales bacterium | reverse complement strand
GATGGATGAATGTGATGACGGCATTCCGCCTGAGCCTGTTAATCTCTTGAAGTCAAGCTTTCGGCTCGTGATAAAAACAAGTATTACCTTTATTACCTGTGCAGCCAGCCAGCCTCCAAGTGCAGTCCACAAAATACCATTGTTGAATATTTCCGCTAATTGTTCCATTCACAAATCCTCTTTCCTATTCTTACTTGGTTCTGTTTATGAGATAATCTGTAAGCTGCTTTAGGAAATCCGCATTATCTCCGAATATCTCAAGCGCTTTTTCGGCTTTTTCGGAATATTCTTTGACAAGCTCTTCCGATTTTTCTATTTCCAATATGCTTACATATGTATTTTTATTCTGTTCAGCATCTGAACCAATTGGTTTCCCAAGTTCTTCTTCATCTCCGATTACATCAAGTATATCATCTCTAATCTGAAATGCTGTACCGAGGTTCACAGCAAATTCATCCGCCGCCTGTATATACTCCTCATCGGCACCGCCAATTAATGCACCTATTGTGCAGGCACTTCTTATTATTGCACCTGTTTTCAGTATATGAAGATTTTTAAGTTCATCAATTGTTATCTGCTTTCCCTCAGACTGTAAGTCGATTATCTGACCGCCTATCATTCCCTCTGAACCTGATGAAAGCGAGAGCATATGAATTGCATTCAATGCTCTGTCCGTATATTTTCCGCTGTACGAGGATGCGGTTTCAAATGCACAGTTCAGCAATGCATCTCCTGCCAGAATGGCATTTGCCTCGCCGAATTTTATATGGCTTGTCGGCATACCGCGCCTTAAATCGTCATTATACATTGCCGGCAAATCATCATGTATTAATGAGTATGTATGAATCATTTCCATTGCACAGGCAAACGGCATAACCTCATCCATATCACCGCCGCAAATACGGCAAAATTCCGTCATCAAAACCGGACGCAATCTCTTTCCTCCGGCAAAAAGGCTGTATTCCATTGCCTCATACACAATTTTCTGTGCATTTTCTTTTTTATATACATATTCATGGAGAGATTTATCTATCAATTCAATTCTCTCCATGAGAATTTTCTTAAAATTATCCTTCATTTATAAAATCCTTTTCAACCATATCACCGCTGCCGTCGCTCACAAGAACACTGACCTTTTTTTCAGCTTCGTCAAGCATCTTCTGACAGCTTTTTGTAAGCTTGACTCCTTTTTCAAAAAGAGCAAGCGATTCATCAAGGCTGACACTTCCGCTTTCAAGCTGCCTGACTATATTTTCAAGTTCTGCTATCTGATTTTCAAAATCCATAATAACTTTCCTTTCTTAAATCATAGGTTATTTAACAACACAGTCCACAATTCCATCATGCATTTTCAGCTTAATATCATCTCCGCTGTTCAGCTGCCCTGCACTCTTTACAACCGTATCTTCCTTCATAGGAATTGCATATCCTCGTGTAAGCACCGAAAGCGGACTCAATGCGTCAAGCTTTGATACGCAAAATGCAAATCGTTTCTGCTGCTGCATAACTTTCATTTTATATCCATTCGTAACAGCTGTACTAAGACGCTCCAAACATTGGTTTTTATCATTCAATAGTCTGGTATATCCGTTTTCAAGTCGCTTTGCTGCTGCATCAAGCCTTAGTGCATTTTCTTCTATTCTCTGTTTAGGAGTCTTTAATTTACACCTTGCAACCTGTAGTCTCCTATGTTTTATATTATTGTTTATTGCCTGAATAAGACGTGATTTTGTCATGCTTATATGCTGGCTCAATTCAATAGCTGACGGAACAGCGATTTCCGCAGCCGCCGATGGAGTAGGTGCTCTTAAATCAGCAACAAAGTCTGCAATTGTGAAATCTGTTTCATGACCTACCGCTGAAATTATCGGAATTTGCGACTCAAATATAGACCTTGCTACAATTTCTTCATTAAATGCCCACAAATCCTCGATTGAACCTCCGCCTCTTCCGGCAATTATCGTATCAACATTCATTTTACTGTTGAAATATTTAATGCCGTTTACCACTGACTGTGCCGATCCCGTACCCTGCACCTGTGCCGGATAAAGAATAATTTCAGCCATTGGATAACGGCGGGTTATTACATTTATTATATCTCTTATAGCA
>USPO01000379.1 GCA_900556575.1 uncultured Eubacteriales bacterium | reverse complement strand
TTCGGGCAAGGGGCTGCGCCCTTCATTTCGTCCGTTCTGCACTATTTTTCTACAATCCCAAGAGGCTGTCACAAAACTCAAAAAGTTTTGTGACAGCCTCGTTTCAAAATTCAAATCAAAACAAAACGGATTTCTAAAAAAAGAAATCCGTTTAATGTTTTAATTAATTTAGACTTATGCAAGCTTAGCAAGCTTTATAGCTAACTGTGACTTCTTTCTTGCTGCAGCATTCTTATGAAGAATACCCTGAGCAACGCCCTTGTCTAACTTCTTTGAAGCCTCGTTGAATAATACAACAGCCTCATCTTTCTTACCTTCAGCGGCAGCAGCCTCAAACTTCTTTATAGCAGTCTTTAAAGCTGTCTTACGAGCAGTGTTAATCTGTGTCTTCTTCTCGATAACTCTAACTCTCTTCTTTGCTGACTTAATGTTTGGCATAGTTTCCACCTCCACAAAATTTAATCATAATACCTTATTATTATACTATATATTTTCTATTATTGCAAGTGTTTTTTTTATTATTTTTTATTTTTATATACTTTCTACAAAAACATACATATAAATATAGTAATTTGTGCTTTTTATATTATCTTTTTAAACATTCCTGCTTTTAAAAAACTTATTTTTATTTTAATGTGCTGCTCTTATAATTAATCATATTCCGCATTCAAGCAAAAGGTGTCCCTTCATGAGTTCTTAATATCCTGCATTAATACAAAAAATCCCTCCGGTTGTTAGAATAGTTTTGAATTTATCTGCATACGCACTTATTCATACTAAAAAATCAAGTATTTCTAATGTCTTTTTTATATCATTCTCAGATGTGAAATACCCCGGAGACAACCGTATTGTACCTGTTTCAAGCGTCCCAAGCGTTTCATGTGCCGCTGCTGCACAATGAAGCCCATACCTGTGCATAATTCCTTTTTCCGTCATACATTCAGAAAGTACTTTATTGTTGGAATAAGGTACAGTAAATGACACAACTCCCACTCTGCATTCTGTATTCTTATGTCCAACTATTGTAACAGGAAATTTTTTTAATCCATCTAAAAGCATTGATGTCATTTTTTCTTCATGCCTGTGTATATTTTCCATTCCTACTTCAGATATATATTTAAGTGAGTGGTTAATTCCGGCTATACCCGGTAAATTCAAAGTTCCTGCCTCCAGCTTATCAGGTATTGCACCGGGCATAGAATATAAATGCGAATAACTGCCTGTACCGCCTGTAACAGCAGGTCTCAGCTCCTCTGCAAGTCTGTTCCCTATTACAAATCCCCCTACTCCCTGCGGCCCCATAATCCCTTTATGACCGGCAAATATAACACAGTCCATCTTGTCAGCATATATATCAAGTATTCCCGCTGTCTGTGCTGAATCCAATGCAAAATATATATTATACTTTTTAGCTATGTCCGATATTTCATTAACCGGCAATATTGTTCCACATACGTTTGATGCATGGGTTACTATTATCAGCTTCGTCCTGCTATTTATCGCCAATTCAATATCCGATGCCTTGATATTCCCTTCTTCATCTCCCTTTACAGCTGTAAAGTTTACATTCTCATTAGTTTTTAAATCAATCAATGTACGCATTACCGCATGATGCTCCATAGAGCTTGTTACTACATGGTCACCGCTTTTAAGCAATCCTCTCAGCAGCACATTTATCGCTGAGGTTGCCCCGGATGTAAAAACAGTGCTGTATTGTTCAGATGCATGAAATAGCTTTAATACTCTTTTTCTCGCTTCTGACACAATTGCCTCAATACCATATGCTGCATCTCTGCCAAAATTTCCGCCATAGTTATCTATAAAATCCGCCGTAACTTTTCCTAAACCCGGAGCCTTCGGATATGAAGTAGCAGCATTATCAAGATATATATTCATTTCAACCCTCCGTAAGAAAAAGGGCTGCCGCTGAGCAGCAACCCATTTTAATCATTTTCCTCGTGTTTTAACGCTTCTTCCTGAATTTTTTGAACATCATCATAAACAGAAAGCATTGGTTTTATTTCTTTGTGTCTGAAATGCCTGTCACTATAATTTTTCGTGCATGCACCGGCGTGGCGACGATCGCGGCATGCTACAAAGAACTCGCCGCAGGTCCGGCAGAGCTGATGCGGCCGGAAG
>USPO01000378.1 GCA_900556575.1 uncultured Eubacteriales bacterium | reverse complement strand
TACAGGCATCAAGCTCAGGGCGTGCCCACTTTTTTCTTCTTATTCTCATTTAAATATTTTTCCCCTTATTATAACACGTCCCGAATTTTCATTTAGTGAATGAATCGATACTGTTTTTCCTTTTATGCTGCTTCCGTAAAGCATATCTTCCACAAATACGCTTTCTCCGCCGGCTTCAGTCTCTGCTGCTTTATCGGAAGTGACACTGCCCCTGTGCGATGCGTTATATACTATAACATTCCTTTCCGGAACTGCTGACCTGCGTTTTAATGCTTCTCCGACTATTTTATGCAAATGGAGATATTCCTTCAGCTTTTTTTCCGCTTCGTTGATTTGCATTTGAGATGTTCCCTCGCCAAAGACAACTCTAAGACTTCTGCTTGCCTTTGATACATACATTTTTTCAATGGTTATATCTGATATATTTCTATCATGTATTTTAGGAAATACCACCGAAAACTTTGGTTTCATTTGCCGTTTCTTCCTTTCACTCAATTCCATTTTAAATATTCGACTATTTCTCTATTATAATTATAACATAAAGTACGATAAAATGCAAGAACAATAAAATATAACGGAATTATTATTATCTGTTTTACTATAATTAGTCAGCTGCCGTAAAACAACATATTACAGCAGCTAACTTCAAAACTAAAATCATTACATATCGAAATCCAATCCACTAATAACTGTTCTAAAAGACTTTCCATGAAACAAATCAATTGGAGTTGTTAACAATTCTAAAAAATTGTTATTCGAATAAATTTCTCTCCAATCCTTATTATAAAAATAATATTTAAAAATGTGATATTGATTATAGCCTGATTCTATATAATACACATTATTCTCATAAAAGAACATTACATCAACGGTCAATGGAGGATTATTCGCAAGCTCCGGAAACTCGTCCCAGCTTTGCCATTCCTGAAATTCCTGCCACGTTATTTTAACCGCACTTCTTTTTCCATTCGGCATAAACCTTTTCCCTCCAAATTTGATTTATTCTATTATTGTTCATCACAACAAAATATTATTTTACATATTGTATTTGTCACTATACAAATTCACTATCAGTGACTTACATATTATAACTCAAAAAAAACACATTTGTCTGTTGTATTTACAACTATTTTTTAGTTTGCTGCACTATATATACAACAATTAGTATTTTAATATAACCACTATATCAATTCAAAAACATCATATTAAAAATTAACCTCAAATTAACGCAATATTAAGTTTACATAATATATTAACAAATATTAAAACAAAATAAAACATTAGCACTCACCTCTTGACACTGCTAACAATGAGTGCTATAATATGAATTGAACATAAGGAAAAGGAAAACAAAGAAAGCCTTTGTATGACTTCCGCCTATTTCCCTTCATCCGATGTTCATGGAAAGCAAGGTATAGCACAGTGTTTTTTATGGAAGGAGAGATGATTTATGTTATTACCAAGCATTTTTGGAAGAGGTATGTTCGATGATTTCGGCGGTTTCCCGTTTGAGGGATTTAAAAATTCTATGGGAATTATGAAAACCGATATTAAGGATAATGACAAGGAATATGAATTAACCGTTGATATGCCGGGAATAAGAAAAGAGGACGTTAAAGCAGAGCTGAATGACGGCTATCTTACGATAAGTGCCACAAGCGGCTGTTCAAATGACAAAAAGGATGAGGACGGCAGATACATTCGCCGTGAACGTCACTACGGAACAAGCAGCAGAAGCTTTTATGTTGGCAATGCCGTAACGCAGGACGATATTAAGGCATCCTTTGAAAACGGCACACTGAAGCTTACAATCCCGAAAAAGGAAGATAAGCAGCTGCCGGATAATAGGAATTATATAAGAATTGAATAAAAAATTGTCAGCCGCAAATTGATTTTTGCGGCTGACTACTTTTTTATCCGTAAATTTCATCAAGCTTATTCCTCAACGTACCTTCTTTCTTTAATTTACATAAACAATTATACCATTTATCTGTCAATTAATCAATAGATATTTGTAAATTTTTTTGACCATGTTTGATTGTTTTATATATCAATGAATAATACATTCCTCACGCTTCATATCGCTGTCCGCATTCGGGAAGAACTGCGGGAAATCGTTCTGCATATCGGTGTACACATCTA
>USPO01000377.1 GCA_900556575.1 uncultured Eubacteriales bacterium | reverse complement strand
AGAATTCTTATAGGCAAGGACACAAGAAAGTCGGGGGATATGTTAGAGGCAGCTTTAACAGCAGGTCTTTGCTCAATAGGTGTTAAGGTTATTCCTTTGGGTGTAATTCCAACTCCGGCAGTAGCGTATTTAACACGTCATTATAAGGCAGATGCCGGCGTTGTTATTTCAGCATCACATAATCCGTGCGAGTATAACGGTATTAAGTTTTTCAACGGTGACGGCTTTAAGCTTTCCGATGCAATAGAAGAGGAAATCGAGGCATATATATTAGATGAAAAGAAAATTGAAGAACTTCCCACACATGGAAAGGTTGGATATGTAAGTGCAAATCATAATGCGGTTGAGGATTATGTTTCATTTGCTGTTTCAACAATTGACTGCCGTCTTGATGGTATGAAAATAGCTGTGGACTGTGCAAACGGTGCAAGCTATGAAACAGCCTTCAAGGCATTAAATAAGCTTGGCGCAAATGTAGAAGCAATTCATAATACACCTGATGGTGTTAATATCAATAATATGTGCGGCTCAACACACATGGAAAGCTTGCAGGCATATGTAAAATCAATCGGTGCGGATGTAGGCATTGCATTTGACGGAGATGCGGACAGAATGCTTGCAGTTGATGAAAACGGTGTTCTTATTGATGGAGATAAGGTAATGGCAATATGTGCAAAGTATATGCAGGAAAACGGCACATTAAAGCAGAATACTCTCGTTGCAACCGTAATGAGTAACTTAGGCTTGTTTATTGCAGGTGAGAAGCTTGGAATTAACATTCCGAGAACAAAAGTCGGTGACCGTTATGTACTTGAAGAAATGCTTGCGAACGGCTATAACATTGGCGGAGAGCAGTCGGGACATATCATATTCCTTGATCATAATACAACCGGTGACGGCTTGGTAAGTGCATTGCAGTTCCTTTCTGTATTAAAGAAAACAGGAATGAAGGCATCGGAAGCAGCATCGATAGTTGAGGTGCTTCCTCAGGTGTTATGTAATGCAACTGTTAAGCCGGAAAATAAGAACAGCTATATGGAGGTCAAGGAAATTGCGGATGCCTGCAAGGCATTGGAGGATGAATTTGCCGGAGAGGGCAGAGTTCTTATCAGACCGTCGGGAACGGAGCCGCTTGTTCGTGTAATGATTGAAGGTAAGGACCAAGATTATATCGCTAAAAAAGCGAGGGAACTTGCCGATATGATAGAAAAGTTATTAGGTTAATTTATTTGTCGGGGCTGCTGCACATTTGCCGCAGCCTTGTTAGGTAACAGAGGTAATTATGAAAAGTATAATTAAAGACGGTGCAAAGCAGCTTGGACTTGAAATTTCAGAACTTCAGATAAACCAACTGATAAAGTATGCACAGCTTCTTAAAGAGTGGAACAAAAAAATGAACCTCACAGCAATAAAGGATGATGAGGGCATTGCCGTTAAGCATTTTCTCGATTCTATGACAGCAATCAGTACCGGAAAAATCGGGGAAACAGTTATTGATGTGGGTACGGGAGCAGGATTTCCGGGACTCGTATTAAAAATAATGAAGCCGGAGATAAAGCTGACATTGCTTGATTCGCTGAATAAGCGTATAACGTTTTTGAAGGCTATTGCAGAGGAGCTTGGGATTGAAGGAATAGAATTTATCCATGCAAGAGCCGAGGACGGAGGCAGGAATTCAAAGCTAAGAGCCTCATTCGATACAGTTGTGTCAAGAGCGGTTGCCAATATGACAACTTTAAGTGAATGGTGTCTGCCTTTCGTAAAAAAAGGCGGATATTTTCTGGCATTAAAAGGACCTCTTGCAGATGAGGAACTTCCGGCGGCAAAGCGTGCGATAAGCATACTGGGCGGAAAAACAGAAGCTGTATATGAGGCGGATATTCCGTTTTCAGATTTACATCATAAAATAATTATAGTAAAAAAAGAAAGACAAACTCCGATGAAATTTCCGAGAAAACCCGGAATTGCGGCAAAAATATCTATCGAACAATGCTATAATTTGCGTAAATGAAAAAATATTGACGAAATAAGGGGAAGCCTGAAATACGGTTTCCCTTTACTTTTTTTTTAGGACGTGCTATAATCAAAAATGTAAGACAGATACATTACAACAGTGTTCCCAAGGCGCTGTTTACCCCCGATGTCTTACA
>USPO01000376.1 GCA_900556575.1 uncultured Eubacteriales bacterium | reverse complement strand
GACAATTCTCTTCATTGCGTCATAGCCGCCCTGAAGTGTAAAGTTTGACTGCTCACTGAGACGTTTGTCATATACGACACCCCTCGCATCTAATGCATCCCGAAAACCTTTTATTCTATTCTCACCTGCTGCCTTGTCTGATGGTATAACGTATATATTAGCAATCTTCCTGCATCCCATTCTTATAAGATGCTCTGTTGCCATTCTTGCCGCCGAATAATTGTCATAATATACACATGAATAATTACTATCAAACTGACTTAATATTACAATAGGTTTGTTATAGGCTTTCATTATTTCGTGATGTTTATCTGTTATAACAGTTCCGATCAGAATTACACCGTCAACATCATTTTCCTTAAAAATTCTAAGGTATTCAAGCTCCTTTGTGACTGAATTTGATGTATTTGCCAATATGGGATTATATCCCGTTCCAGAAAGACCTGATGTTATACCGTCCACCATTTCAGATATAGACTCCGAATTAAGCTTCGGTACAATAACCGCTATCATGTGACTTCTTCCTGTACGCATCGTTTGTGCAGATGGAAGAGGCACATATCCCGTTTCATCAATGACTTTCTTTATTATTGCCTTTTTTTCTTTGCTGACATATCCATTATTAAGATAACGTGAAACCGTTGCCGGAGCCACGCCCGCTAGCTTTGCAATCTCTGAAATTGTCATTTCAAGATCCCTCCTTTCATAAAAAATAAGCGTATACCGAAAGCCGCTTTTTAATTGAAAATAAAATCAGCCGCCATTATAAATAAAATTATTAAAATATATTTTCATGAAATCATTTTCATATTTAATTGTACCACACATCCTTATAATTTTCAAGTATTTACGATGAATTTTATCCGTAAAAAAACAGCCTTAAAAAACAGGCTGTTTTTGTTTGTATTTTTTAGTGATATATTATCTATCCCAGTACTTCTCCTTGTTTGTAGCACTCATATATATATATTCTCTGGACTGATAGAAGAAATCCGAATTTCATTAATTCATAACCACGTCTTCATTCAATACCATTTCACAGCGTTTTTTCAAAAG
Organism: uncultured Eubacteriales bacterium; assembly: GCA_900556575.1. Taxonomy (GTDB): domain Bacteria; phylum Bacillota; class Clostridia; order UBA1381; family UBA1381; genus UMGS1958. The sequence goes on along the minus strand of USPO01000376.1, from coordinate 1,095 downwards.
CGGATACCTGTCCGTTCCTTCTTCGGAAATCTCCTTTGCCGCCTCCTGCGCAAGCTTCAGAATGTCCTGATCTTCAAATAAATTTGCAATCTTCATTTCCGGTAAACCATGCTGACGTGTTCCGAAAAAGTCTCCCGGTCCTCTAAGCTTCAAATCCTGCTCGCTTATATAAAAACCGTCATTGGATATACACATTGTTTCCATTCGCTTTTTCGTAACTTCATTGCTTCCGTGTGCAAACAAAATACAATATGCCTGATCTCCGCCTCGTCCCACACGTCCTCTCAGCTGGTGCAGCTGTGATAGTCCGAAACGTTCGGCATTCTCTATTATCATGACATTTGCATTAGGTACGTTTACACCAACCTCTATTACAGTGGTTGATACAAGCACATCTATTTTTCCCTCTGCAAACTGCATCATTATCTCGTCTTTAAGCCTCGGCTTCATTTTGCCATGGAGCAACCCGACCGTTATATCCGTGAATTGTTCCTGCAGTTTTGTGGAAAGCTCCTCGGCATTTTTTAAATCACTCGTTTCGGTTTCCTCTATAAGCGGACATACAATATATACCTGATGTTTTTCTTGTTTAACGGTCTTGTGAATAAAATTCGTTATTCTTTCTCTCATCTTCTCACTGAAAGCATATGTTTTTACCGCTTTTCTGCCCGGCGGAAGTTCATCTATTACCGAAATATCCAAATCACCGTAAAGAATAAGTGCGAGGGTTCTCGGAATAGGTGTTGCCGACATAATAAGAGTATGCGGATTTACTCCCTTTGCGCCGAGTGCCGCTCTCTGACCTACACCGAAACGATGCTGTTCGTCCGCAACAACAAGTGCGAGGTCTCTGAATGTTACGCCCTCCTGAATTATTGCATGAGTTCCCACAACCACATCGGCAGCACCTACGGCAATCAGGTCAAGTACCCTGCGTTTTTCCTTTACTCTTAAACTTCCCGTCAAAAGAACAACGGTTATTCCCATATCCTTAAAAAATTCTTCAAGTGTTTCAAGATGCTGCGAAGCGAGAATTTCGGTAGGTGCCATCATTGCCGCCTGATGCCCGTTTTTAACCGCCGCATAAATAACCGC
>USPO01000375.1 GCA_900556575.1 uncultured Eubacteriales bacterium | reverse complement strand
TTATTCACTTTGTTTTATTCGCTTTATGCGGTCTGTGCATTTTGCTACAGCCCCATTATCTTTTTCTGTTCTTTGTATTAAAAATCTATGCATTGCGGTATTGGGATTATTAGAGCCGCACCGGATTTACACCTTACCGGTATGTATACAGTACGGAATATCCAGCATAAGCATAGCAGCCCAGCCGGCGGCACAGGCATAGGCAATTCCGACAATTCCGTGTGTCGGTACAAGTATGGCAGTGAAGATAACGCGCACCGTAATTTGTGTGATTGTTCCGGCAAGAGTTACTTTCATGTGCTTTATACCTCTGAAAAATCCCTGAAAACCGTTTGTAAGGGCAGGCATCCAGTAGAAAAATACCATTATTGCAAAATATTTTGTACCTTCTGTGATAGTTTCGGTATCGGTGCTGAATAAACCGAGGAATTTATGATTAAACAGCAGCAGTGCAATACATATGAATACGAAATAGCAGATTTCAAGCAAAAATCCTCTGAAAAATCCGTCCGAAACTCTTTTCTTTTCCTCCGCACCCTCATTCTGTGCGGTGAAAGTCATCATTGCGTCGCCTATGCTCCTTTCCGGAACAAGTGCAAAATCTTCTATCTTTCCGACAGCGTTAAATGCGGCAATTACGGCAACTCCAAGTGTATTTACAACTCCCTGTATCAAAAGCTTTCCGATAGGCTGTGAGCATTGCTGCAATGCGGTTGTTGAGCCATAGCTTATTGTCCTTTTAATTAGTTTCGATGTATCTTTAAAATCATTTCTTCTTAAATGCAGCATAGGTATGCGGAGATTTACATATATAATACACATAAGAGCCGATAAACCCTCGGCAATTACCGTTGCGGACGCAGCGCCTGTTACACCGGCTTTCAGGAAAGCTATAAATATGATGTCAAGCATAATATTTAAAAATGACGATATTGCAAGGAATATAATAGGTGTCCTTGAGTCGCCTATGCTTCTTAATGCGGAGGCATATATATTATAAAGACAGGTAAACGGCATTCCCCAGAATATGATACGCAGATATTTTGCGGAGTCGTTTAATATTTCATCGGGAACGTTCATAAGAGTGAGTATGTTTTTTGCAAACAAGAGTCCGACGGCGGTTATAACGGTTATTATAATTGCAGCAAGCTGAAAAAGTGCGGCAAGTTCTTTTTTTACCATTTCATGCCTTCCGGCACCAAAAAAGTTGCTCATTATTACGGAAGCACCGATACAAATTCCGTTTATACCGAGTATAACAAGGTTCATGATAGGGTCGGCGGTTCCTACCGCAGCGAGTGCGTCATGTCCCGAAATTCGCCCTATTACTATTGAATCGACTGTATTATATGTAAGCTGAAAAAGATTGCCTAAAATTATAGGCAGAGTGAATTGCAGAAGATGCTTTGTGATGCTGCCTTTGGTTAAGTCTTGTTTCATTAGATGTTTCCTCCTTTTGAAATACAAGTATAGCATAAATTTTAGACTTATTCAAGAGAAAAATATGGGGAAATTTGAAGATTTAAAGAGGATGAATTTGTACAAGTATAATATCTCAAAATCAGGTACATTGCAATATAAAGAATATTCAGCACAAAATCCCAATGTTCACAGCCTATTAAACAACGAATGTCATTTCACGCAATAATATACTGTGGATTATGCAATGAAAACCGAATAAAAATATTGTATAATACCTATAACATACAAAACAAAAGGAGGCATTTATACATGAAGAAAGAATTTACAAGCCTGCTGCTCAGTGCGGCAATGCTTGCCGCGGCGTTTCCGGCTGCTGCGGAGGAAAGCAATATGTGCGGAGATAATCTTACATGGGAATTGAACGGAGGTACATTAACAATAAGCGGAAGCGGAGCCATGTATGACTGGTCCGTATTGAAAAAAGCACCATGGTATTCTCAGCGTGAAAGTATTATAAATGTAAATATACAGGACGGTGTGGAAAGCATCGGAGCCGCCGCATTCGAGAACTGCGTAAATTTAGGCTCGGATACAATGCCCGTTGTTATACCGGAAAGCGTGAAGAGTATCGGCGGTTCGGCATTTGACGGCTGCGGAAAAATGACGGATATATATGTTCCAAACAGCGTTGAAAGCATCGGCCAAAATGACCCCAAAACGTCAAAGTGAC
>USPO01000374.1 GCA_900556575.1 uncultured Eubacteriales bacterium | reverse complement strand
GCTAAGGCGTGCGGTAGGTCCCGAAGATGATATAATAAGCTACAACGGAATTGTTATAAACAGAGATAAAAGGCTTATTACAGTGGACGGTCAGCCTATAAATGTAACATTTAAGGAATTTGAACTTTTGTTATATCTCATGAAACATAAGGGAGCTCCGGTGGCAAGGGAAGTACTGTTAAATAAAATATGGGGTTACCATTTTGAAGGTGAGTCAAGAACATTGGACGTACATATAGGAAGTCTTAGGCATAAGCTTGGTGAAAAAGGCAAACTTATAGAAACAGTGCGTAATGTGGGTTACAGAATATGAAAAAGAAAATATATAGAAATGTATGCTTACTTTTAATTGCAGCTGTTGTTTTGGCTGTTTCCGGAGTATTTGCAATATATGCTGCAAGTATGGTTAATGTGGGCAAAAGCCGTGTATATGATAAGGCACAGTACTTAAAGACCTATATGGAAAATACAGCTGAGCAGGACTATAAATTAAATTTGATAGATAGAGTTTCAAGCGGCGATAAGAAATCAAGAATAACACTTATTGAACCTAATGGAACAGTTGTATTTGATAACGAGGCAAATCCGGAAAAAATGGAGAACCATTCACAGCGAAAGGAATTTATTGAGGCAAGCAGCGATGGTATAGGAACGGACCAAAGAAAGTCTGAAACTCTGGGAGAAACCGTATATTACTGTGCTGTAAGACTTAATGACGGTTATATACTAAGAGTATCGGAAAATCATTCATCGGTAGCAGGATTGGCTGTATCGGTAGTTGTTGAACTTATGTTTATACTTATAATTATGTGCATTGCTGCGGTTATAGTTTCGTCAAGACTTGCTAAAAATATCGTAGAGCCGATAAACAGGATCGATATAAATAATATTTCTGATATAGAAGTATATCCTGAAATGCAGCCTTTTGTTGAGAGGATAAAAAAAGATAATGCCGAAAGAGACAAAACAGAACAAATAAGACGTGAATTTTCAGCAAATGTATCTCATGAATTAAGAACTCCTATGACAACAATTTCCGGATATGCACAAATGATAAGCAACGGAATGGCAAGACCGGAAGATGTTAAGCTTTTCGGAAAAAAGATAGAAAAAGAGTCTGAAAGACTTATACTTTTAATTAACGATATTATAAATCTGTCAAAGCTTGATGAAACAAATGAAATCTCAATGCCGGAAAAAATTAATTTAAAGGATATTGCAAAGCAATATTCAATTTAACTGATGCAGCAGCAAAGAAATCTGTAAGCATATACTTAAATGGTACAGATGCGGTTATAACCGCAAACAGAACGATGCTTTACGAAATGATATACAATATAACAGATAATGCTGTTAAATATAATAAAGACGGAGGCAGGGTTACAATTTCAACCAATACCGACTATAACGGTGCGTCGATAATGGTAGATGATACAGGAATAGGTATACCAAAAGAGGAACAAGAAAGAATATTTGAACGCTTTTATCGTGTTGATAAAAGTCATTCAAAGAAAATCGGCGGAACCGGTCTCGGACTTTCCATAGTAAAGCACGCTGCAATGGTTCACAATGCAAATATTGATTTAAAGAGTACACCGGGAGTTGGAACAACAATAACAATTCAATTCCCGAAAGGCTGAAAGGAAATAAACGATGTATAAAGCAGTAATTTTTGATTTAGACGGAACACTGTTAGATACCCTCGATGACTTAAAAAACGGTACTAACTATGCGTTAAAACATAATAATATGGCTGAGAGAACAACAGAAGAGGTTAAGCGTTTTGTGGGGAACGGTGTGGCAATGCTTGTTAAGCGTGCCGTTCCCGAAAATACGTCAGAAGAACTTAAAAATAAGGTAATCGATGACTTTAAGGCTTATTACAGCGAGCATTGCGAGGATAATACAAAGCCGTATGATGGTGTGATAGAAATGCTTGATACACTTATTAAAAATAATATAAAAATAGCTGTAGTGTCGAATAAAATAGAGAATGCCGTAAAAAAGCTTTGTAAGAAATATTTCGGCAATAGAGTGGGAGCGGCAACAGGAGACCTTGAAGGAAGAAATAAAAAACCGGCACCGGATGCAGTGTATGCGGCAATGAATGAACTTAATTTAAAGCCGGAGGATTGTGTATATGTTGGCGACAGT
>USPO01000373.1 GCA_900556575.1 uncultured Eubacteriales bacterium | reverse complement strand
GCTGAACGTATCAGGGATAATATGTTTCAGCAAGCAAAAGCCGGCCGCTGGACGGGCGGAACAACTCCCCTTGGCTACAAATCGATTCAGCATAAGTCTGCCGATGCTGACGGAAAGTCAAGAGAGTATTATACTCTTGAAATTGACGAAGATGAAATTGAGCTTGTAAAGCTGATCTTTTCAAAATACAGCGAGCTCCAAAGTGTAAATGCAACAGAAAAGTGGCTTAACGAAACCAAGAATTATGCTCGTAACGGTAAGAAATGGGGCAAGTCAAATGTCAAGCGCATACTTACAAATCCGATCTACTGTATAGCAGATAAGGACAGCTTGGAATATTTCACAGCACTGGGCTGCAATATTTGCTTTGATGAAAGTGATTGTGATGGTGTTTCGGGTATTCTTCCGTATAACCGTCACAGCGGACAAGCAAGAGAAAAAGTTTCGTATGACAAGTGGATAATTGCTGTGTCAACTCACAAGGGTCTTTACAGCGGGAAGAAATGGATACGGATACAGAAGCTTCTTGAGCAAAACAGCAAAAATTGTTTTGGAGGGGTTCCAGCCACAAAAAGAAGCCTTAATCAGAGGTCGATTCTGTCGGGAATATTGTTCTGCAGCTGCGGTTCATATATGCGTCCGAAAATGTACGGTTCGGGCAAGATGTATTATATGTGCGAGAACAAGGAAAATACGAAGAAGGCAGACTGTGATAATCCAAATGTGAACGGTGACGAGCTTGACAGACTTGTTTTGGAGGAAATTTTTGCATTTGATGTTAAAGACAGTGTTGTAAACACGCAGCTTACTGCCTTGCGCAAACAGATAAATAATGTTGACGATGATATATCGGCACAGATCAAAAAGCTTATGAGCAAAAAGAGCCGCAACGAAAAGGCTGTAAGCAATCTTGTTGCTGCTTTGGGAAACGGGGCAAGCGAGCTGACAATGGCTGCTATCAATAAACAGATTGAGAAACTGAATGATGAGAATATGCTGATCGATAAGCAGATCAGCGAGCTAAATGACAAGGATATTATTCAGTCGCAGCTCCACAGAAATCTGAATTCCATAGAGGATGCGATCGTTTATCTAAAAGTAAATTTCGATAATCTTTCAATTGAGAATAAGCGTGAGTATATAAAGAAGGTTATCGAAAAGGTCGTTTGGGACGGAAACTCTACCCATATTTTTATCAAAGGCAGCACAGTATAACGGTAAGTCCGTTGTTCTGCCTTTATCGTCTATTCTTTCCGGATTTATTATTTCGAAGTTGCTGTTGAAGAAGCTATGAAGGGCTAATCTACGTGATTTGCTCGTGTGTTGGCTTGTTAAATTGATTGCAAAGCGTCAAAAGTGTTGTCCGCTTGCGTATAGATTTTAGAGGGCAGCAGTATTTTAGTGTAATTTAGTTGTAGTAAAAAGGGTAGCAAGAAAAATCTTACTACCCTTTTGCTATAAGCCAATATAAATTTTGGAGAATTAAGAATGGCCAGATTTAAAAAGGCGGAAAATCCTTATCATGAAGAAATAATAGATGGTATGAGATGTGTTGTTTTTGAAACAGTTGGAAAAGAACAACATCAAGTAATAGTAGATAGCGATATATGGTATCAGTATTTAAACCATTATTCATGGACTGCTATAGAAAATGGAACTAGAATAAACGGTAAAACGAGTATAAAGAAGCAGTCAATTTGTATATGGAGAGTGATTGTTGAACATGAATATAGTGAGTTGGATTATTGGGGTACAACAATCGACCATATAAATAATAACCCATTAGATAATAGACTTAAAAACCTTAGAATTTTTAATACATCAATTTTGAATAGCACAAATATTTTTAGCAAATATTCAGAGTCTGATATACATAGACAAGGAAGCAAAGATAAAACTAATGGCTATAAAGTTCACTATAACTTAGCTGGCAAAACGTATTATAAGAATTTTAGTGTCAAAGAATATGGAAGTGCACAAGAGGCAATTAAGGCGGCAAAAAAATATAGAGATGAATTTGTAATTCCAGAACGAGAAAAGATTATTATTGAAATGATGAGAAAAACAAGAAGTATTGAGTTTGAAAGAGGATTGAGAGATATGTTATACCAACCTCTATTACAATATATCCGAATATGTGATATAATGTAATAGGGTGA
>USPO01000372.1 GCA_900556575.1 uncultured Eubacteriales bacterium | reverse complement strand
TATTGCTCCGAGCCAGTAGACCTTAAGCATATTTAATGTCGCAAGCCATATATATACTCTGTACGATGTCGAAGAGTCATCCATATTACCTACCGATGAAATTCTTTCGATTATTGTCTGCGGAACTACGAGCGGCAGCAGCAATATTACGAGAGGAACAAATCCCCACCATCTTCCCTCATAGAATGTTACAAATACAACCGCCGAAATCATAAATCCGAGCCAGCATCCTCTTGACTGCGTCAATATAAGGCAGGCAAAAAGAAGCACAAATATTATCGCATAGATATATTTTGATGACTTTTCCCATGCGTCCTTTAATGCAAATACCAATGCAACGGGAAGTGCAAGGATTAAAAACTCACCCAATACATTCGGATTTCCGAGTGTTGAATAAACACGCATCGTATCGTCCTCGAACATTGTTTCATCAATCCATGCATTTGTTGTTGTCCAGCCGAATATGTTCTGACACACTCCGTAAAGCGCTACCAGCGCCGCCGATATTATGAATACCCTAAGCAGCGAATACAGCATTTTCTTTGTCTTTATTGTATTTACCACAACAAAGTAAAATCCTGCAAGTACAAGATACATCATCCATACCTTTAAGCTGCCCGCTCTTGCAAAAGAAAGCAATGACGATACGCATAAAACCGCAAGCAGCAGAATTATACCCATACCGACACCGTCAAGCTTCCACTTAAATTTCTTATCTCTCCATGAGTATAAAACCAATGAAAGACCTGTCCATATGCAGCAGCCGGCAAGCAGCATTGTCGGTACAATCGGTGCTATAAACACCGCCGCAAATACTCCGGCAACAGGCTGCCAAAGTACAAGCATTGCACCGAACAGTGCAAAAGGAATTGCCGCACCGATTAAAGGTGAAACGGTAATCATCACAGCTCCGGATGCTATACCCGTCAGAGCGGCAAGAACCAATCTTGTACGTCCCGATGTTTCCTTTTCGTCATAGAATTTAAAGTTCAAATTCTCAAAACCGACAAAGCCTTTAAAAACCTTCACAAGCCATGAACCGTTCAAAAATCCCATAACATTATAATTGAATATCATAAGAACCGCACCGATTGCAGCCGTAACAAGCAAAAGCTTTATAAGATAACCGCTTACCGCTATTTTGCAAATCATTGCGGTTATCGATGCAAACAGCACCAAAATTCCCATGAATCGAGTATTTATTGCCATAAAGTTTGAAATATAGCTGTAACCCCATGAGCATATGATACTCTTCTGTGCCGCTTTCATAAGCGGTTTACCGATATACTTTCCTATAAATTCTATAATTGCAAACGGTATATAGCATATTTTATAGAACAGGCTTTTTTCCGCCATTCCCTCATGCTTACCGCTGTTTATCCAAGACATGATACGGCTGTTTGCCCATGCCTCGGAGAAAAAGGCATATATACGCATTAAAATCGCATATATTCCCGTATGAGTGAATTTTTCGCCGAAGTTTTTGCAAAAATTCACCAAGGATGAAATTATCATACTGTTCAAGCCGTTTTTCCTCCTTTTAACGTTTTTAAAATATCCGTTACAGTATCTATTCTAAGCACAAGACACGCCGCAAGATATATTATCAATGCTACGGCACCGCTTATTCCCGCTGTCAGAATACTTCCTATAATCGATGATGTATCTATTCTTCCCGAAAGAAGATTAAACACAAAATACATTACCGCATACATCACTATTCCGCACACAACTATCTTTACGATAGTCACTTTATCCGACTTAGCAAACATACCCGGATGCTTTCTTACCATGCATATATAATTAAGCACCGCATTCACCACAGAACCCCCGACCGTTGCAAGAGCAAGTCCCGGAGTTGACATGAAACGGTACAGCAAATATGCAAGTCCTATATTGACAACCATGCTCACAATTGAATTTCTCATAGGAGGCTTTGAATCCTGCATCGAGAAAAATGCCTTTGACAACACTTCGTTTGCCGCAAGGGCTAACATTCCTATGCTGTACAGTCTTAAAAGATTGCCTATGCTTGCTACACCTTCTCCCGACATCTTTCCGTGACCGTATATCACATTTGCGATAGGCTCTGCCGCCACCATAAATACCGCCATTATCGGAAGGATTACAAGAAATATTGATTTAAGTGAAGTCACTATAAGTGA
>USPO01000371.1 GCA_900556575.1 uncultured Eubacteriales bacterium | reverse complement strand
AAGCTTCCGTCCGCTTTTATACCGTCCCAATGTTCCCATATTGTTGTTGCTCCTTTGTTCACTTCATACAGCCATGACGGGTATTCTTCCTGAAATAGTAAGCTATATGCTGTTTCTTTGTATCCGTTTTTACTCAATGCATACAGCAGATACGGAGTTCCAACAAAGCCGGTCTGAAGCTTGTTTCCATTTTCTTTTACCATTCTATTAAGCTCGGCTGCCACCTTTTCAGGCTCATTTGCTAAACCAAAATGCAGTGCTAAAACATGTTCGGTTTGTGTTTTCGGTTTATTAAAGACTTTCTTAAACGTGCTTACTATATTTTCATATAATTTCTCATATTCTTTCATATTCTTTTCCAATACTCTGCCTGCTTTTATAAGAAGCTGCGTTGAATATGCATAAAATGTACTTGCAATGAAATCTATATCACTTGCACCTATATAACTGCCGGAGGGTGCATCTATTCCGAGCCAGTCGCCGTAATGCTTTCCCCACAGCTTTTTATCCTCTTCACTGCATGTCCACAAATACTTATCCTTGGTGTCTTTTGTCATATAATCAACCCACTTCTTCATTGCCTCAAAATTATCTTCAAGCACCTTTTTATCTCCGTATGAAACATAAACCTGCCACGGAATAACTGTTATTGCATCACCCCATGCAGTACTTGACCTCATAATTCTCCAGAAATTTGGTGCTGTATCAGGTATTCCTCCGCTTTCAAGCTGTTCCGAACGCAAGTCACCAAGCCACTTTTCATAAAATTTCTTCGTATTATAATTATAGCAGGCAGTTTTCGCAAAAACCTGTGCATCTCCCGTCCAACCCATACGTTCATCACGCTGCGGACAGTCAGTCGGTATATCCAAGAAATTATCTCTTTGTGACCAAAGCGTATTTTCAAAAAACCTATTCAGCTTTTTATTTGATGTTCTTATATATCCGCTCCTTTGCATATTAGAATATACAGCAATTGCAGTGAAACTCTCCGGATTTATTTCTCCTGGATATTTGTCTACTCTTATATACCTAAACCCATAAAAAGTATATCTCGGTTTAAAGGTTTGCTCTCCGTCACAGCAGATATATTTCATAGTTGATTTTGCACCTCTGTAATTTTCGTTATAAAAATTCCCGTCTTTATCAAAAACCTCAGCACAGGAAAGCTGAATTTCATCTCCTGACTTTGCTTTTATATTAACTTCCACATAACCGGTTATCTCCTGACCAAAATCAAGAACTTTTTCTCCCTTTGGTGTAGTAATTACTTTAATCGGTTTTAAACGTTCATGCTCCGTTACCTTTTCTCCCTCCTGTGGTATAAGTACCGATTTATCAAGATTTGAATTTTTTACATCACCAAATTTTTCATTTAATCTTGCATCACAAATCTCTCCATCCCAAATATCGTTAAATATAACATTTGATTTTCGTACTCTCCAGCTTTCATCACTTATAATATGCTCTATTTCACCGTTGGGATATAAAATTTCCACTTCCGCTATTATTGCACATGGCTTTTTATTTATTTCCGGACGCGCTTCACTCATACGACTCCTGTGCCAGCCTTTTCCCACCCCTATTGTAATTGTGTTATTCTCTTCAAGCATCGGCTTTATATCATATGTTTGATATTGCAGACGTTTTGCGTAATTTGTACATCCCGGTGCAAGAATAAAATCTCCAACACGTCTGCCGTTTATATATGCATCATATACACCTATCGCCGTCACCGTAAGACTTGCCCTTACACATTCACGCTTTAAACAAAACGTTCTGCTAAACTCTGCCGCACAGTCCCCCATATCTGATGAGGGAGTTATCCAATTTGCATTTACTAACATATCTATACCTCCATACTTAATTTATAGATTCATTAAAAAGTCTATTGTTATTAACTATTTGCAATTCAAATTATACTCCCTACTCACAAAAATAACAAGACTAAATACTGTCTAAAACCGCTCATATTTTGTCCTCATGTATTTCTGTAAAACGTAAAAATACCGCTGCAAATGTATACAGCGGTATTTTTTTATATAAACTTATTAAACAATTTCCTTATGGAAGTCTTGCAATGACTTAACACTGCCAGGACCTTTCTGCATTGCCTTGATACCCTCAATACAAGCCTTCGCCTCTGCCATTGTTGTCATATACGGTATTCTGCCCTTGATT
>USPO01000370.1 GCA_900556575.1 uncultured Eubacteriales bacterium | reverse complement strand
TAGGCTGCCGAAAGTCAACACTTGCTTGCAAGTGCAGCATAGCAAAACTTCGTATTGACTTTTACATTAATATAGTATATAATTTAGGTAAATTAACATACAGGCGGTGATATTATGAATGCAGAACACATAGAGCTTTCTTCTCTTTCAAAGGCAAAAAATATATATGTGCAGCACGAGGGCAGGCACCATACACTTCCGTTTTATTCCTATGACTGCTACTCTATATTTTATATAGCCCACGGCAGCGGATATATCGAAATAGACGGCACAAAAACAGACATAAACGAGGGAGATATTTTCATCATCAACCCATACATTGTACATAAAATTCACCCGATGAAATCATTAAGGCGAGTGGATGTATATGCATGTTATTTTAAACTGAGTACTATTGACACCCTATGGACGGATTTTATAAGTGAATATTCCGAACTTGACAAGCTTTCAAAACGAACTGTTCCATTTGTGAAGTCAAGAGATAATGACAAGGCATTTATGCGTGATATTTTTATTAAAATGATTGACGAAACAATTAACCAGCCTCCGTGTTACGGCTGTTCAACGGTCGGATACCTGATAATCCTAATAAACGAATTTTTCAGGCAGAGCATTCGGAGCGAAAAAAAGGTTTACAGCTCCAATCCTATTGTGGACGATATAATACGCCATATGCACAAGTGCATATATATGCGTTTGTCTTTAAGCGATATTTCCGCCTACTGCGGAAAATCCGAGTCCTACATATGCCGGATATTCAAGAAAAACACCGGCATGACAACCACACAGTATCTGAACAAGCTTCGCGTCAATAAAATAAAAGACATACTAAAGCATACCAATAAGCCGCCGGAGCTTATACCGGAGCTTTTTCAGCTTTCTCCCGAATATATAAAGCACATATTCAAGTCCTCCGCAGGCATGAGCATGAATCAATACAAGGAAAAATACAAGAAATGATTATGTATAGTAATTACTAACATCAAAGCTTTAATTAATAGAAATTTTTACTTGACAATATAGGTGTTTAGATGTAAAATATAAGATAGAGTTAATATAAAGTAAACTTGCAATATATAACAAGGAGAAAAAAAACAATGGTAATAACAACAGCACCAAAGGGTACTAAGGATTTAATACCGCAGGAAAGCTACAAATGGCACTATGTCGAAAATCTTTTCAGCGAAACCTGCCGTGAGTTTAATTTCAAGGAAACTCGTGTCCCTACCTTTGAGCATACAGAGCTGTTTGAGCGCGGTGTCGGTGATACAACCGATGTTGTTGAAAAGCAGATGTACACTTTTAATGACAAGGCTAACCGTTCAATCACACTCCGTCCGGAGGGTACAGCCTCTGTTGTAAGAAGCTTTTTACAGAACAATCTCTATGCGGAGGCTATGCCCTGCAAGATGTATTATAATATTCCGTGTTTCCGCTATGAGCAGACTCAGCACGGACGCTTAAGAGAATTTCACCAGTTCGGAACAGAGGTTTTCGGTGCGGCTCAGCCGACCGCCGATGCAGAAGTAATTTCTTTGGCACTTACATTCCTTAACCGTGCCGGTTTAAAGGATTTAACTGTTCATATTAACAGCATAGGCTGCAAGGAATGCCGCCGTAAGTATAACGATGCTTTAAGAGACTATTTCAGACCGAAATTTAATGAGCTTTGCGGTACATGTCAGGGACGTTTTGACAGAAATCCTTTAAGAATACTTGACTGTAAATCGCACATTTGTCAGGACTTAGGCAAAGATGCTCCTAAACTTCTCGATTATATCTGTGATGACTGCCGCAGCCACTTTGAAAAGTTCAAGTCGGCTCTTGACGGCATGGGTATTGAATATACAATCGACCAGGGCATTGTAAGAGGTCTTGACTACTATTCAAAAACTGTATTTGAGATTATTTCCGGCGGTATGACAGTCTGCGGCGGCGGACGCTATGACGGTCTTGTTGAGGAATTGGGCGGTGACCCGACTCCGGCAGTCGGTTTCGGTCTCGGAATTGAAAGACTCCTTCTCCGTCTTGAAGAAACAGGCTTTGTAATACCGGACGAAAAGCCGGTTGATTTGTATATTGCTCCGCTTGGTGACAATGCAAACATCTATGCAATGAAGCTTGCCTACGCTTTAAGACAGGACGGAATAAGCGTTGAAACCGACCATGTGGGCAGAGGCTTAAGAGCACAGATGAAG
>USPO01000369.1 GCA_900556575.1 uncultured Eubacteriales bacterium | reverse complement strand
CGATACCGTTATAAGCTTGTTTCCCTCTTCAAAGTCTGCCGTACAGGAAAAAAACAAGCTTGCATCATTCTTTAATGCATATGATAATACTGATGTATAAGAAGCATCGGCTGATTTTTGAATTATAATAACTAAAAATATTGCTCCGATTATAGATATTATCTTTTTCATTTCCATACCGCCTGTTAAAATTAATTGCAAAGGCTTATCCTAACCTTTAATGATATAAAACAATATATTTGTTATACTATTATTATGAGAAAAAAAACACAAATTTATCCTTGCTAATTCCCGTTCTTTATGATATAATAAGTATATATCAATACAAACTGTATGAGAAAAACAATTTTACATACAGCTACAAACATTTATCAAAAGAAAGGAACATACTACTATGATTCACAATGATATTAAAAGCATTTTAATTTCAGAAGAAGAAATTGCAAAGTCTGTTCAGCAGCTTGCGGATCAGATTAACAAGGACTATGAGGGCAAGGAAATTCTCTTTGTCGTTATTCTTAAAGGCTCACTCGTATTTGCAGCTGACCTTATGAGAAAGATTAACTGTAAGCTTAAGCTTGACTTTATGCAGGCTTCAAGCTACGGTTCGGGAACTACATCATCGGGCTTAATCAAGATTAAGAAGGACCTTGAAAACAGAGCAGACGGAAAGAATATTATTATCGTTGAAGATATTGTTGACAGCGGAAACACACTTGCTGCATTAAAGAAAGAGCTTCTCAACAGAAATCCGGCAAGCCTCAAAATCTGTACTCTCCTTAACAAACCGGACAGACGTGTTACTCCGGTTGATGTTGATTACTCCGGTATGGATATTCCTGATGAATTTGTTGTTGGCTACGGTCTCGATTTCAATGAAAATTACAGAAATCTCCCATACATCGGTATCCTTGATCCAAGAGTATATGCTAAGGTGAAATAAATGCAGGGTTTAGGTACAATTGTAAGCAGCATTCTTACTCTCGGTCTTGCTATGCTCATAGGCTTTATTTGCATAAAGACGGGTTACCTGACATCTGAAACAAAAGATGCTATATCAAAGGTTATAATCCGTGTCACGCTGCCGCTTTTGATGATTACTTCTCTCACAAAGCTCACGCTTGACCATACAAAAGTAGTAAACAGCATTACAACCGTCCTTTGCGCTTATGTGGTAATAGGTATTCTTTATCTTGCGGGAATTGTTACCTCTAAGGTATTCAAAATGGATAAACCGAGGGAAGCTATACATACCTGCATGACTTGTTTCGGAAACGTTGCATTTATCGCATATCCTCTCATTCAGGCTCTGTACGGTGATGAGGGGCTTTTATATGCGGCATTATTTGCCTTTGCAAGTGACTGCTGGCTATGGACAATAGGTGTGTTCACACTTGCCAAGGTTAAAAACTCCGGCGGTTCATTTACGGCAAACCTTAAAAGAATGATTACTCCGTCAACAATCGGATTTTTTATATCTCTGTTTATGCTGATTACCGGACTTCGGTTTACCGGAATAATCAAAGATGTATTAACCAATGTCGGCGGTATTACAACATATCTCTCAATGCTGTTTATAGGTATGACACTTGCAATGGTAGACTTCAGGCACATATATAAACGTGTTAGTCTTTTTGTTCTTACGCTTGTTAAAATGCTTGCTGTTCCGCTGCTTTTGATATGTATACTTAGATTTATGCCGTTTGCACCGCTTGTAAAGTACGTGCTTGTTCTGCAGGCAGGTATTCCTACTTCGACGGTACTTGTTATACTTTCGGACAATTACGGCTGTGATACGGTTTACAGTGCCGAGGGCGTATTTATCACAACGCTTTTAAGCATAGGAACTTTGCCGCTGCTGTATCATTTTATGCAAATACTATTTTAAGGAGGAAACTATGAATATACCGTCAGATCCGGCTATATTGCTCAGCTTTATTAATATGAAGCTTCGTGATTTTTATCCGAGTCTGGATGAATTATGTACGGATCTGGATCTGAATGTAAATGATGTTTCCGAAAAACTGGCATCTGCCGGTTTTAACTACGATGGAAAATTAAATCGATTTATCTTATAAAATGCTTCTAATTCAAAGAAAACAACTATTTTATCCTATTGCAAAAGGAACGCCGGCAAATCTCTAACCGGGTATTTACCCCACAGAAATCTGCCGGCTTATTCTATCACATAAAGCTACACT
>USPO01000368.1 GCA_900556575.1 uncultured Eubacteriales bacterium | reverse complement strand
GTTCCTCTTCTGATATTGGGACTTCCGCTGTTTGATGCAAGCTTTGCTATGATAAGACGAATTCTTTCCGGAAAAAGTCCGATGGTAGCAGACAGAGGACATTTGCACCATAGACTTATAGATATGGGATTTTCTCAGAAGCAAACGGTGTTTATATTATATGCTATAAGCGGTGTACTCGGAATTTCGGCGGTGTTGCTTGCTGAAAGCGGTGTATTGAGAGCTTTGCTGCTGTTAATATGCGTGCTTGTTTTACTTTTAATAGGTTCGTTCCTTGGAACAAATAGTTATGTTCATCATGTGAAGAAGCATGAGGATACTAAAAATGATACAGAGTCGATAGAGGCTGAAAAGAAAGACAATCAAAAAGATAATCAATAATAAAAAGCTGCTGTTTCGATAAAAATTGAGACAGCAGCAAAATTATGTACTAATACATAGGACAATTCTAAAAGCTTTTGGTATTTGCCAAATAGTGCACATAATGCTGGCTTTTGTTGAGAATGATTGGATGCATTGCTATTCCATAAGTATTTAACTTAAAGTTGGTGTCATTTATGCATATTGATGATTACCATTGGTTTTTAGAACTGCTCTATAACAAAAGGAGGATGACGAAATGGAAAATATAATTAATGAACTCAAAGAAATGCTGAAGCAGAGGCAATATGCTAAGATAAGGGCAATTCTTGAAGACTTAAATCCTGCCGATACAGCTATTATTATAGACGACTTATTCGGAGATGACTATGAAGAGGAGAAAAACTTTCTGGTCTTGTTTCGTCTTCTTCCGAAGGATGATGCGGCAGAGGTTTTCACATATATGGAACCGGAGATGCAGGAGCATCTTATTGCGGCATTTTCAGATAGTGAATTAAAGGAATTTTTATCACAGTCATTTATAGATGATACTGTGGATATAATAGAAGAAATGCCGGCAAATGTTGTATCGAGAATACTTGCAAATTCAACGACCGGTGCAAGAAAGGCGATAAATGAAATACTTCATTATCCAAAGGACAGTGCCGGAAGTATTATGACTATCGAATATATCAATCTTCACAAGGATATGACTGTAAAAGAAGCTTTTGAAACAATTCGCAAAGTTGGAATTAACAAAGAGACGATATATACTTGTTATGTAACTGAAAACAGAAGATTAACAGGTGTTGTAACCGTAAAGCAGCTTTTTATGGCAGATGAAGATGAAAAAATAAGCAATATCATGGAAGAAAATGTAATAACAGTAGAAACAACCGAGGATAAAGAAGAAGTTGCAAAGATGTTCAGTAAATATGACTATCTCGCAATTCCGGTTGTTGACAGCGGATATAGGCTGGTTGGAATTGTAACATTTGATGATGCTATGGATGTTATCACAGAAGAGAATACAGAGGATATAGCAAAAATGGCAGCGGTTGCACCGTCAGATGAATCATACTTTAAAACAGGTGTTGTAAGGCATATGCTTAACCGTGTCGGATGGCTTTGTGTTCTTATGATTTCGGCAACAATAACGGGACTTATGACCGAACATTATGATGCGGCATTCGCTGCATTGCCGATACTTGTATCATTCATGCCTATGATAATGGATACAGGCGGTAACTGTGGTTCTCAAAGTTCTGTTTTAATTATACGCGGACTTGCTTTGGGAGAGATTGAATTCAAGGATTTCTTTAAAGCTTTATTTAAGGAATTCAGAATAGGTATAATGGTAAGCTCGGTTTTGGCAATAGCAGATGGAATATGGATATATATTTCAAACGGACATGATATACGGCTTGCAATAGCAGTAAGTATCTCTATTATATTTACGGTTATACTTTCAAAAATGATAGGTGTTATTCTGCCGATGCTTGCAAAAAAATGCAAGCTTGACCCGGCAATAATGGCTACTCCTCTTATTTCAACAATCGTAGACTGCAGCTCGCTGTTTATCTATTTCAATGTTGCAATGAGAATATTTAATATTGGTTGATGAGGAAATGATGTATGCTGAGGATAACGAATATAAAGCTTGCTCCGGATATACCGGAAAGTAATTTGGAATGTATTATAAAGCATAAGCTTGGAATAAAAAAAATAAAAATGCTGCGTATAGCAAAAAAATCAATTGATGCACGAAGAAAAAATGATGTGCATTATGTATATGCGTGCCGGGCACCAGCCGGAAGTCCATCTTCACGCTGGCCTCGGAGGG
>USPO01000367.1 GCA_900556575.1 uncultured Eubacteriales bacterium | reverse complement strand
TGAATTCATATAATCACTATGCTTATGGTGCGGCAGTGGATTGGATGTACTCAGTAATGGGAGGAATAAATGCCGATGAAAGTAATGCAGGCTATGAGAGAGTGATAATTGAGCCAAAACCGACAAATAGACTTGAGTGGTTTGAAGCAGAATATAATTGTAAATACGGAAAAATAGTGTCTAAGTGGACGAAGGAGGGAGATAAATTCAGATATGAAATAACAACACCTGTTAGGGCGGTAATTATAATAAATGAAAAAAAATACGAAGTAGAGTCGGGAAGCTATTTGTTTTGATTAATAAAATATATAAATACACCATGAGATGTTGAATTTTATGGTGTATTTTTTTACAATGATGT
Source organism: uncultured Eubacteriales bacterium (assembly GCA_900556575.1). GTDB lineage: Bacteria > Bacillota > Clostridia > UBA1381 > UBA1381 > UMGS1958. The sequence continues at coordinate 1,846 of USPO01000367.1, read as the reverse complement.
ACAGACGGATATAGGGAAGTGTTGAAATACGGAATAGTATTTTACGGAAAGGCGTGCTGTGCAGTAAAGTGGATAATTAAGAATTAGATAGAACGCAAGGTGTCGTTGAATGGTACTTTGCGTTTTATTTATATACTATCTGAAAATTAAACAAAAATGACGGAAAAATATATTGCGTAATTATAAATAAAAGAATATAATTAAGTATATAATAATTAAGCGCTTAATTGTTAAGGAGGAAAATATATGCCTACAGGCAATACAGCGAGCGTATAAAAAATACTTCTTTTAACAACGCTCAGAAAAAACTGTCTTCAGAAAATAGGCGACGACATGGGAATTGCGTTTGAATACGTTCCGGTGTTGGAATATATAAGACAGCATGCAGGATGTATGCAGGTGGATATTTCAAAAAAACTGAAAATAACACCGTCTGCGATTACACAGTCGACAAAAAAGCTTGAAAGTCAGGGACTGATTGAAAAGGTGACGGACAGTAAAAATTTAAGAGCAAAAAAGATGTATATAACCGATAAAGGGATAGAAACGCTTAAACTCGGAACAAAGATTTTTGACAAAATTGATGAAATTATGTTTGAAGGCTTTTCAGATACTGAAACAAAGGAATTAAACGGTTATCTTGACAGAATAAATGCAAAACTGACCGAATTTTCAAAAAGTAAGGCGGATGAAGGACATTTGCCATGGGAATTTAAGTAACTATCAGAAAGGAAGATTAATATGAGGTATAGGAAGCTTGGAAAATGGGGATTAAAAGTAAGTGAAATTGCGCTTGGAAGCTGGATGACTGATGTTTCAGATGCAAAAGCACAGGAAATTGCTGCGGAAGGAGTTCGCAAATCCTATGAGTTGGGTGTAAATTTCTTTGATTGTGCCGATGCTTATTCGGGAGGCGGAGCAGAGAAATTTCTCGGTAATGTTTTAAGTGAATATGAAAGGAGCAGCTATATTCTATCTTCAAAGGTATTTTTCCCGACGGGTAAAGGGCCAAATGATAGGGGTCTATCAAGAAAACATATTTTTGAAAATGTGGATAAGTCTTTAAAAAACTTAAAAACCGATTATCTTGACTTATACTTTTGCCACCGCTATGATCCGGATACACCGGTAGAGGAAACAATGGAGGCACTTTCAGACCTTGTTAAGATGGGAAAGATTTTATATTATGGTGTCAGTGAATGGATGCCATCACAGGTTATGGAGGCATTAAATGTAATAGAAAAGAAAAATCTTCGTCCGTTGAGCGTAATTCAACCGGAATATAATATGGTTGATAGATTTATAGAAGATGAAATGATGGGTATTTGCGAAAAGAACGGAATAGGGATTGTTGCATTCAGTCCTCTTGCACAGGGACTTTTGACAGGAAAATACAAGAAAGGGAAGCCAATTCCGGAGGGAAGCAGAGCTACTCATCAGGCAGATAAGCAGATTAACAAGCTGCTGACGGACGAAAATCTTGATAAGGTAGAAAAGCTTTCAAGGATAGCTGAAGATATGGGGATAACCACAGCACAGCTTGCATTGGCATGGACTTTAAGAAAGCCATGTATGTCAAGCTTGATTGTAGGGGCATCACGTCCAGAGCAGGCGGTAAGCAATGTAGCGGCAAGTGGAATTGTGCTGTCTCAAGATGTATTGGATGAGATAGAAAATATTTTGGACTATAAACCGTTTGTAAGAAAAATAGGATAATGGTGTAATTTAGGGAGAGAATAATGAAATATAAAAATATCGAGAAAAGAACATAAGTTCGATAAAAAAGCTTGCAATTATTCAGATAAATGAATATAATGATGAGGAGAACTAACGGAGGATGAATATG
>USPO01000366.1 GCA_900556575.1 uncultured Eubacteriales bacterium | reverse complement strand
TATAGGATTGTCAAAGGTTCTTATAACATCTTCGCGCTTTAACCCATACTTTTTGAGATATTTTTCACAGTTTTCATAGAACCCGTTATTTTTTAAATCTTCAAGATTTTCACCAAGAGTTTTACCTGTAACAGTCATTACATCAAGATGAAGCATGGATTTTATTTCTTCCATTATTCGAGGTACACCTCCGGCATAGTAGAAGAACTGTGCAGGCCACTTTCCGGCGGGACGAATATCAAGCAAATAATGGGCATTTCTATGCATAGTATCAAATAATTCAGCGTCAAGTTCAATTCCAAATTCATGAGCAATTGCTGGTATATGTAATAGGCTGTTTGTTGAACCTGAAATTGCAGCATGAACAAGGATTGCATTTTCAAAGCTTTCTTTTGTAACAATCTGACGTGCTGTAACACCTGATTTTGCAAGTTTTACAGCATATTCTCCAGCTTTATGAGCAAATTCCAAAAGTTCTTTGCTTGTTGCGGGCATAAGGGAGCTTCCGGGAAGCATTAATCCGAGTGATTCCGCCATGATTTGCATTGTAGAGGCAGTACCCATAAATGAACAAGCTCCGCATGAGGGACAAGCATTATGTTTATAGAATAACAGCTGTTCTTTTGATATTTCACCTCTTTCGCACATTGCATTATAGGCACCGATTTGTTCAAGAGTTAATAAATTCGGACCGGCCTCCATAACGCCGCCGGTAACAACAATTGAAGGAATATCTACTCTTCCTATACCCATAAGGATGGCAGGGACACTTTTATCACAGCTTGCAATAAAAACACCTGCATCAAAAGTTGTGGCATTAACATGTATTTCAATCATATTGGCAATCATATCACGGCTTGCGAGGGAATAATTAATTCCGTCATGTCCCTGTGACATACCATCGCACATATCCGTTGCGTAATATCTTGCCGCCTTGCCGCCGTTAGCATTGATTGCTGAAACGGCCTCTTCGACAAGTCTGTTGAGATGGGCGCTGCCCGGATGACTGTCACCATATGTGCTTTCTACAATAATCTGAGGTTTTTCCAAATCCTCAATACTCCATCCCATTCCAATGCGAAGCGGATCCATTTCAGGAGCAAGTTGTCTGACCTTTTGACTCTTAAACATATTAAAATCAACCCTTTCTTATATAATTTACTTATGATTTATAATTTTTTGCTTTAAATCATCTGATGACTGTAGTTAAAGTATATCATAAACATCGGATAATTTCAATAGTAAAAATATCTAAAATTAAAAAAAAATATTGTACATAATGCATAGTTGACTAATAAAACACGGAATGTTATAATAATTATATTAAAATTAAGTTAGGAGTGGTCAGATGATTTTGACAGATGATATGATGAATTTATCAGGAAAGGAAAAAAGTCTTTCACAGAAGATAGCAGATGAAATCATAACATATATAATAGATAATAATTTAAAAACAGGTGAAAAACTACCGAATGAACAAGCATTATCTGAACTTTTGGGAGCAGGGCGAAGCAGTATAAGAGAGGCAATGAAACAGCTTGAAACGCGCAATATTGTGGATATTCGTCAAGGCTCAGGTACATATGTATCAGAAAAAAAAGGAGTTTTGGATGATCCATTCGGATTGATTTTTGTTAATGATAAGAAAAAGCTTGCCAAGGATATGCTTGAGGTAAGGTTTATGATTGAACCGAAGGTAGCAGCATTAGCAGCAAGTAACTCAACCGATGAAGAAGTTGAAGAATTAAAAAAAGTCTGTGAAAGGGTCGAAAAACTTATTAGGAATGGAGAGGATCATACGCTGGAAGACATTAATATGCATACTATTATAGCAAGAAACAGCCATAATATAATAGTACCAAGATTAATTCCAGTAATAAACAGTTCGATAAAATTATTTATAAGCTTGACAGATCGCAGTTTGAAAGATGAAACGATAATGAGTCACAGAGAAATAGTAAATGCAATTGCTGCACATGATGAAACTGCTGCACATGATGCTATGTATTTGCACTTGGTGTATAATAGGAGGAGAATTGCAGAATTGATAAAAAATAGTAACTTTTGTAATTCGCAAAAATAAATTTGATATTAATAAAAAGGCAGTGCTATGAATTTAGCAATGCCTTTTTTAATATTTTATTGTTTCATTGTGGTGAATTAAAAGTATTCTATGATTATAATTACAAAATATAAAGTAAAAAAAGTAT
>USPO01000365.1 GCA_900556575.1 uncultured Eubacteriales bacterium | reverse complement strand
CGGCAAGACACCGGAATACGCTTGTATCTTGAAGTCCTGCCGTTACTGCCATGAGGCATACAAGCAGGGATAAGGTTCGAAAATCAATGTATCCCATATATTGCATGTCGGGATGAACAAAAAATGAAGATATAATTGCAAGCAGTGCTGCAATACTTAGAAACATTTCACCTTTTAAAAAGTTCAACATGAGAATTAATATATTTTTTTGTTTCATTAAGATTATCCTTTCGCTTGTAATTCTATATAATTTTATCATAGCATAGCTGTTTTTGCAAGAAAAAATATATAATTAACAAAGTTTTTAATTATAACAGAAAAAGTCCCTAAGCAGGTAGAATCAAGGAATATAATATATGAAGATTGCCGTAAAAATAAACTATGCGGTAATCTCTTTTAATTTTTTGTCTATTAATCATGAATTATGTCAAAAAATGTTGACTTTAATAAAATAAAATGATATAATATAAAGAATGTGTTTTGTACCGTTTAACGTCGGAGATTGGAGGAGTAATATTATGTTTTTTGAAACAGCGGATACAGTGATAAAGGCGGTATCCAATGTATTGTATCAGCCTTGGCTTGTACCACTGCTTTTAGTTATGGGAGGAATTTTTTTCACAATACGCTGCAGGGGAATTCAGATAGGAATGTTTAAGGAGGCATGCCGTGTTATAATGGAAAAACCGGATAATGAGAACAGCATTTCATCATTTGGTGCTTTGATGGTTTCTACTGCATCAAGAGTGGGAACGGGAAATATTATTGGTGTATCAACCGCAATATGTATCGGTGGTGCCGGAGCAATATTCTGGATGTGGATAACGGCTTTTATCGGAGGTGCTACGGCTTTTGTGGAATCGACCCTGGCACAGATTTATAAAAAGAAAAATCCTGACGGTTCCTGCTACGGAGGTCCTGCCTTTTATATGCAGGATGCATTGAAGAAAAGATGGCTCGGTGTCATATTTTCGGTACTTATTATTCTGATTTACGCTTTGGGATATAACATGCTTGCGGCATATAATTTACAGACAACGTTTATAACTTTCAGTTTCTATAACGAGAAAACAACACCTGTAATTATTGGCATTATCCTAATGGTTTTGTTTGGAGCAATAATTTTGGGAGGAGCAAAAAGACTTTCAAAAATAACAGAAATTCTTGTACCGATTATGGGTGTGGCGTATGTCGCAGTATCACTTATTGTGCTTGGCGTGAATGTGCATAATATTCCGTCAATGTTCGGGAAAATATTTAGCAGTGCTTTTGATTTTAAAGCGATATTTGGCGGATTTGCCGGTTCGTGTATTCTTTACGGAGTGAAGCGCGGATTGTATTCGAACGAAGCGGGTATGGGTTCAGCACCTAATGCGGCAGCTACTGCTGATGTAAGTCATCCGGCAAAGCAAGGACTTGTTCAAATGCTGTCGGTATTTATTGATACAATTCTTATATGTACAGCTACGGCATTTATGTGTCTCAGCACAAATGTTGTTCCGACGAAGGATATTGCCGGAGCGGTATATGTTCAGAATGCACTCGGTGAAGCCCTTGGAAGCTTCGGACCTATATTTTTAACAGCTGCAATGATGGTTTTTGCATTTACAACGTTGATAGGAAACTACTCATATTGTGAGGGATGTCTGGAGTTTATTATAAAAAGAGCACCGAAGAAATCAGAAATTATAATTTTTAGGCTGGCAGCCTCGGCTGTGATTTTTGTCGGAACGATTTCAAGTGCAGAACTTGTATGGGATTTGGCGGAGATGCTCCAAGGCTTAATAGTGATTGTAAATGTACCATGTATATTTGTTTTGAGCGGTGTGGCGGTAAAATGTTTGAATGATTACAGAAAACAGCTGAAAGATGGTAAAAATCCTCATTTCAAGGCAAAAGATATTGAACTTAAAGTAAAAACTGATTTTTGGAATTAAATTTTAGGGATTATTGTTTGGATAAGAATCTGCAATAATCCCATGTTTTTTATACAAAATTTAAATTGGGGACTTGAAAAGTAAAGAAAAATATAGTATAATTAAATTAGAATATCATGTTATAGATATATTAAAATACGAAAGGATTGATACGGATGAGATGCCCATACTGTGGTTTCCTTGAAAGCAAGGTTATAGACTCACGTCCAACCGATGAGGGATGCTCAATTCGCCGCCGCCGTGAATGTCTTAAATGCGGAAAACGCTTTACTAC
>USPO01000364.1 GCA_900556575.1 uncultured Eubacteriales bacterium | reverse complement strand
TAATATATTTCCTACTGTAAGTTCATCCGGATTATCATCATATGAATATGCCGCCAAAACCGAACGTGCAATTTTATTCATTATATTTTTTGACGGAGCCTTTAATATCATATCTTCCGTAAATCCTTCCGGCAGTGTACGCAGTTCGCCGATAAGGGTTTCAAAGTTTTTAAGTGTTTCCATTGTAGGAAGATGACCGAAAAGCAAAAGATAAGTAATTTCTTCAAAGCCAAATCTTTTCTCCTCTTCACAGTTTCTTACCAAGTCATTAAGCTGGTATCCTCTGTATTTCAGCTGACCTTCCATAGGCAGCTTTTCACCGTCACTTATATAGTAACCCTCAACCTGACCGACCGATGTAAGTCCCGCCATAACACCGGTACCGTCTTCATTTCTGAGTCCTCGTTTTACACCGTATTTTTTAAATAAATCCTTTGAGAATGAGGAATATTGGTCCTCGGCAGTATGCTGAAAGAAATCAGCAAGTTCAGCCTTACGTTCTGATGATATCATAATTTCATCTTCCTTTCTTTTGGTTTTTATCGAACTCAAAGAGTTTTGCAACAGCCTCATGGTACTGTAGAAAAATAGTGCAGAACGGACGAAACGAAGTCCGCCTGCTTTATATTAGGCTTACCTGTGTATCCTCCATTTTAAGGATTTTACCGGCAGCCGGAATATTCTTTGATGAATAGTACTTTGGATTTTCAAGGTTATATTCGCTTTCCTCGGATACCTTGCATACTTTTGCACCTCGTTTTCCGAGCATCATTACCTGTACACCCTGCGTACTCTTTGTTGCCTTTAAAGGGATTTTATCTGTGTTGACACAGAACAGTTTATTATTATCAGCTAAAATTGCAATGTCTATATCTTCCTTTAACATTCGGATATCAACTATCGGCGACTTATCAGAATATGCTCCCACAAGCTTCCTTCTGTTTGTCTTTGTGGCATAATTTTTCAATTCAATCTTTGCACATTTACCATTTTCAAAGGTGAAAAGCATAAATCCGCTGTAATCAGAAGTCACAACTGTATATAAAATTTTCTCTCCCGCTTCCATTCCAAGTAAATTCGGCAGATACTCGCCCATAAGACTTACCTTACTGTCAGGCATATCATACAAACGCATCTTGTATACAACAGCTCTGTCAGAGAAGAACAGCGCCTCTGCAGTATTGGTTGTTTCTATACTCTGTACAATTTCATCTTCATCTTTTAGCTTATGAGAGCTTGTTGTCATTCTCAGTGATGATGCCGGAACTTTCTTTATATAATTCTCTTTTGTAAAGAACAGCGTAAGCGGATAATCTTCAATATTCGCTTCTTCCTTATAAACCTCAAGCTGTTCGCCGCTTATAAGCTCTGTCTTTCTGGGCTGTCCGTATTTCTTTGCGATTTTTTTCAGTTCGTCTGCAATAAGCTTTTTGACTTTTTTATCATCACTCAATATATCATTGAGATTTGCAATATCTTCAACAAGCTTTTCTATATCGTTTGTACGCTTTAGGATATATTCCTTATTAAGATTTCTAAGTTTAATCTCAGCAATAAATTCGGCTTGAATTTCATCTATATCAAAACCATCCATTAAGTTTGGAATTACATCTTCCTCAAGCTCTGTATGGCGTATAATAGAAATTGCTTTATCTATATCCAAAAGTATTTTCTTTAGACCCGAAAGCAAATGCAGCTGCTTACTTTTTTTATCTATATCAAATCTAAGGCTGTTTTTGACACATTCCATTCTGAAGCTTATCCACTCATTTAATATACCGTTTACTCCCAGCACCATTGGGCGGTTATTGATAAGAACATTGAAGTTACATGAAAAACTATCCTCGAGCGGCGTCATCTTATATAACTTAAGCATTAGCATATCCGGATCTGTTCCCCTCTTTAAATCAAGAGTTATTTTAAATCCGTCCAGTCCGGTTTCATCTCTTGCGTCCGAAATTTCCTTAAGCTTATTAGCCTTTATAAGCTCCATAATTTTTCCTATGATTGCCTCACAGGTTGTTGTATACGGAATTTCCGTTATCTCTATGCAGTTGTTTTCCTTATCATAGGAATATCTTGCACGCAGTTTAAAGCTGCCGCGTCCGGTTTTATATATCTGCCGCATTTCGCTTTCAGAATATATAAGCTTTGCTCCGAGCGGAAAATCCGGTGCCGGCATTATATCAAGTAAATCTGCATCCGGTTTTTTCA
>USPO01000363.1 GCA_900556575.1 uncultured Eubacteriales bacterium | reverse complement strand
CAACCGGATTTGCGCACAATGCTGTATTGTCAAATGCCGAAAAGATAGTGGAACTTATAAAGAACGGAAAAATAAAGCATATATTCCTTGTGGGAGGATGTGACGGAGCAAATCCGGGACGAAATTATTATACCGAATTTGTGAAACAAACACCGATGGATTCGCTTGTGCTGACTCTTGCCTGCGGTAAATATCGTTTTAATGACCTTGATTTGGGAGAGATAGACGGTTTGCCGAGAATACTTGACATGGGGCAGTGCAATGATTCCTACAGTGCAATAAAGGTTGCGGCGGCACTTGCCGAGGTATTCGGCTGCGGTATAAACGATTTGCCGCTTACGCTTGTTCTGTCATGGTATGAGCAGAAGGCTGTATGTATATTATTAACATTACTCGCACTCGGAGTAAAAAATATATATTTGGGTCCGACAATGCCTGCGTTCTTCTCCGAAACCGTTTCAAAGGTTCTTGTAGATACTTTCGGTTTACATCCGATAACGGCACCGGAACAGGATATGGATGCAATTTTAGGCCGCGGATAAAGAAAAAGAGAGAGGCTGTTGCAAAACTCAAAGAGTTTTGTGACAGCCTCTTAGATTATAGATTTTTTATAATCTCTCCCTTGGTAAGTGAAATATCAGTATTAACAATTTTTTGTTTCAGCGGCAAAATTGCCTCCGGTGCTACGGATAATGCATCTATATCAAGTGCAAGGAAAGTTTCAGTTAAATCCAAGTCAGCAGCAGAATCACCACATATACAGACTTTCGTATTATGTGCGTGGGCGTTGCGTGTAATCATGTTTATAAATCTGATTACTGCCCTATTATGTGTGTCACAGAAGATCTCAACGTCATGATTTTCACGGTCGGCGGCTAAGATATATTGTGTCAAATCATTTGTTCCGATAGAGAAAAAGTCTACATACTCGGCAAGAACATCAGACATAATTGCCGCTGCCGGTGTTTCTATCATACAGCCTATTCTGACGTCCTTTGAATAAGGGATATTTTCAGAGTCAAGTTCGGATTTCACTTCATTTATCATTTCATTTATCTTTATGATTTCCCATTCGGAAGTTATCATAGGAAACATAATTGAAAGTTTTCCAAAAACGGATGCTCTGTATAATGCCCTGAGCTGAGTTTTAAAGATTTCAGGGTTTTTAAAGCACAGCCGTATTGCACGAATACTCATTGCAGGATTGCCTTCATGCGGCATGGTCATATAGCTTGTTTTATCATCTGTTCCGAGGTCAAGTGTACGGATTGTAACTTCCTTGTCAGGCATTTTTGAAAGAACGTCCTTGTAGACACTGAACTGTACCTCCTCATTAGGATAGCTGCTTGCCTCTAAGAACATATATTCACTTCGGAAAAGACCAATTCCTTCAGCATCATTTGAAAGGACATCTCTTATATCGGAAACGCTCTCTATATTTGCATAAAGTCCGACTTTTTTTCCGTCTATTGTTATGCTGTCATGACCTTTTAGCTTATGGAGAGCAAGTTCACGGCATTTTAACTCCTCAGCTATTTCATGCATCCTGTTAAGAGTTTCATCATCAGGCTCAATGTATATATTTCCGGCATATCCGTCAACTATTGCATATTTGCCGTTGTATGAGCCGTTTAGAATGTCGGCGGTGTTTATTACAGCAGGGATGTGCATGTTTCTTGCAAGTATTGAGGTATGAGAATTAGGAGAACCGTTTTCCATAACAAAAGCAAGAATGGATGATTTATCGAATTGAACTGTTTCGCTCGGTGATAAATCATTTGCGGCAATTATTACAGGCTCGTCCGTACATACAGAGACAGGAGCCTTTCCTGATAATATACGGATAATTCTTTCCGATACATCCTTTATATCCGCGCTCCTTTCTTTCATATAGCTGTCTTCAAGCTCGGAGAATATTCCTGAAAAGGTATCGCAAGTTTGTGCAACTGCCGTTTCGGCATTTAATGACTGATCTGCAATTATATTTTTTATCGACTCAAGATAATCCTCATCATCTATCATAATCTGATGTATTTTAAATATAATGGCATTGTCTTTGCCCACCTCTGCCAATGCTTTTTTATAAAGTGATTCAAGTTCATCGTGTGCCTGGCATTTGCCTGCTCAAAGCGTTCGAGTTCGGCATTAACATCATCAACATGACGGCGGATTATTCTGCTTTCTGTTGGCGAGTATATATATAAGGTTCCAAATGCAATTCCGGAACAAACGGTTTTCCCTGTTAATGTAATCATAGTATTCACTTCCTAAACGCT
>USPO01000362.1 GCA_900556575.1 uncultured Eubacteriales bacterium | reverse complement strand
GGATATGAAGCCAAGGATTTTGGAATTTCCGCTAACGGCAGAACTGATGTAACTGAAAAAATCCAGACCGCTCTTGACGAATTATACAAAATCGGAGGCGGCACGTTATTTTTACCTGCAGGACGCTATGTTGTAAAGGGAACACTGAAAATACCTCAGGGAGTAATTCTTGCCGGCGACTGGCAAAGTCCTGACGAAAACAACGGAAAGGCTGCCGGAACAATACTTATGGCATACTCAGGACGCGGAGAAAATGATATAAATGACAATTACGACAGTGAGACTGAAAATATGCCGTTTATAACACTCGAACCAAACGCATCCATCAAGGGAATAAATATATGGTATCCCGAACAGAAGATAGATGATGTGCAGGTGTATCCGCCTACCGTAAGAATGTATAATCCAAAGGTTTGGGGAGCGGATGCCGCAGAGGTTAAAAATGTTACATTTGTAAATTCATATAAAGCAATTCAGCAGGGACCGGCAATGAGCGGCTGTCCTAATGTAACTAATATATATGGAACACCGCTCGGCTGCGGAATGGATATGGATGGAATTGCTGATGTGGGACGGTTTACGAATATACATTTTTCTCCGAAGTACTGGTCGGAATCGGGACTTCAAAATTCGCCGTCTGAGGACGTATTGAGAACCTACACATATGAAAATGCATCGGCGGTTGTTTTGGCAAGAATCGATTGGTCTTATTTTACGAGTGCTTATATAGACGGATACAAGCATGGTGTTGAGTTTAGATATTCCACCTGTTCGGACAGCTATAAGGACGGAAAACTTGCAAGCTATGTGTATCCGAATGGTCAATGCTATGATATAAATATATCAGGCTGTGAAATGGGCTTGTATTCTCAGGGTTGTTCGGGTGCAGGTGAGCTTATTTACGATTTAAATATAGCGGATTGCAGAAGAGGAATAGAAATTGTACAGAGTCCGAATACGGCTGCCGGCAATTTAAGAATTATGCAAAGCAGCATCTGCGGAGATGAATATGCGGTAAGGTCAGGCGGTGAGGGAAAGCTGTATATTGAAAACTCCGAAATTGACGGAGATGTATATGCCGACAGAGGTTTTTTCAGTTTGTATTCTTCGAACCTTTCGGACTGCGATAATTTGACTCTTGAAAGAGGAATATCACAGGCATCGATTTCGGGAAACACAAATCAGCCGGATATAAATAATGCTGCAGGCTGCTATATAGCAGAAGAAGAGTCGGAAACGAAATCAGAAAAAGCAAAAAAGCCGAACAGACTGTATGATGAAGAAAAAAAGCCGTCGGAAAGAAATATATTTGTTGTAACAAATTCACCCTATAATGCACCGTATGAAAAAACAAACCGCAACGAGTATCAGTCCGCAGGAAGTGAAGATGCGGGAAAGGCAATACAGAAAGCAATTAATGATGCAAAGGCAGCCGGAGGAGGTATTGTGTACTGTCCGGCAGGACGATACAGAATATTATCGCAGATAATCGTTCCGGAAGGTGTGGAGCTGAGAGGAGCAACGGACCGTGCGAGAATACCTATAAAAACCGGAACAATTTTTGATGTGGGCAGAGAAAGCAATGATACAGAGGTACCTGTTATATTAAATCAGGGCAGCGGTATAAGAGCAATAGTATTTAATCAGCCGGGACAAACTTATGACGGAAACCCGATAGAACATCCTTATGTAATACAGGGCAGGGGAAGTGATATATATGCAATAAATATATCGCTCAGAAATGTATATAATGGATTGGATTTTTCAACTTACAGATGTGACCGCCATTATATTGACGGAATTGCCGGAATTGCTTATAAGAATGAAATAAGCATAGGAGGAGGCTGTTCCGACGGAGTGGTAAAAAATTCACAATTTAATTGGAACAGCCTTTATAACGGTTCCGAGTCGAAATACGGCTGTTGGGAGGACTCGCCTCCGAACGGTACAACGGCACAGTACAATCCACTGTTAAAAAATAATCTGGCACAGAATTTGGATTGTATTATTGCGGGAGACAGCACAAATGAGCTTTTGTTCAATAATTTCAGCATTTTCGGTTCAAAGGGATTGTATTTGAAGGATGAGGGAAACGGCGGTTTTGACGGAACAATTATCGGACACGGAGTTGACGGCTCAAGACTCGGAGTATATATGGAGGGCAGAAATGAAATCAGTCTTATTAATACTCAGCTTGTAAGCTTTGAATATGACGATTCGGCACATATAACGGCAGCCGATAATTTCAGCGGAAAGGCACATTTTGAGAACATAAGCAG
>USPO01000361.1 GCA_900556575.1 uncultured Eubacteriales bacterium | reverse complement strand
CAACGGCTCATCAAATGCCATAGTAAATGATGGCAGCGGAAAAAGACAGGTAAATATTCACTTTACCCTTGAAAATCATACGGGCATTGACTTCCCGGCACTTCTGCTTGCACCGGTAACTGAAGACATTTCAAAAAGCGGAAATATTCTTCCCGATGGGCAGACATTTAACAATGACACAAGTGTAGAACTTAATCCGGGTGACGGTGCTTCACTTTCGACCACTATTTTTAACATTGCTGCTGTTGATTCAAGCGGCAGAGGATATGTATTCCAGAATATTGACCTGGCTTCAAGCTCACAAATCGGTCTGTATATAGAAGATAATATTCCAAAAGCCGTTATAAAATAAGTATAATATGATAATTTATAGATATAATCCTTGAAAGGAGGATTCTTTTAAATGAAAAATGCTATTGCAAAAAGTGTAAAGAAAACAACAAATTCAAAGCTGTTTAGACGCATACTCATAACCGGAGCGGCGGCAGCGGCAACCGCAGCTGCTGCTGCAATTGCTGTAAATGCAATAAAAAAACACCGTCTGTTAATGGAAGGACGCAATACAAAGAACCTATCACGTTCAAAGAACATCTATATATCCGGAAATTCCCTTGCTTCTCTTACCGCCGCCGCATACCTTATAAAGGACGGAGGCTATCCTGGTAAAGCAATCCACATTTACGGTATGCCTTCAGCTGTTCCGACTGAAGAATATGGCTCAATTGGTCCATTCACAAAGGCTTTTCTTCACGATATAGATGCACTTGACAACGATGATTTCAGCCTTGATACAATGCTCGACAATATCAAATATACGGCTGAACCTAACGTTAAGGTTATTGACGGAAATGGAAATGTACGCACGCTCTCATTGAAACTTGATAAAACACTTATAAAGCCATTATCAAAGATAATGAAAAAGCTTTCATCAGCTGCCCCTGATGAACTTAATTCTGTTACAATAGCTGAGGCATTCGGAGAAATTGAAGGCTTTGAAACAAGTGACTTGTTCAATTTTATTGAGATGACTTTTGGTGTCCGTCTTGATAATAAGGTATCGGAATTTTTGGCAAGAGCCGAACAGCTCATTACCTATGCCCCAAAAGCAGGTCTATACGATACTATGTATTACGACTTTTCTATGATGTCCGTTCTCAGCGATTATCTTGAATCTCATGGTGCGGATATCCACAGCAGTGCGGAAATAACCGGAGTTGATGCCGATGATGACAGAATTAACGCAATTCACCTTATCAATAACGGTACAAAAATGACAATTTATCTTAACAAAGAAGATTTTGCCATTCTTGATACCGGAACAATATTTGATGGGGCAACCGAAGGCAGCTACAACAGTGCCTCACCTAAGCCGGATAATGAACCTCAGTCAATGACCTTATGGAAAAATGCATCTGAATGCAATGATAATTTCGGTTTGCCGGAGCTTTTGACAAGTGATGTTCAGGAGGCTATGGAATTTTCGATTGTGGATGATAACGGATATTTATTAAAAAAGATATGTGAAAAAATCGGAGAAGAACCTGACAATGGTATTTCTGTATTGTTTGAAAATTCCAACTGGAGAATGAAACTTACTTCAGAACCATATTCCTTTATACCATCCGTATCAACAGATTCAGATAAAATACGTTCAACAGTAAGCAAAGCAATGGAAACAAACGGTGATATTGATGAAACAGACATAACACCGGAAGATATTGAAACAGCCGGAATCATTAATTCCGAGTCGGAACCTCAGCCCGTTATAACCGTTAAAGGTGTATATACAGGTTCGGAAGGAAATTATATTAATAAAACAATGCGTGAATGTACAGGTGTGGAGCTTTTATATGAAGTTTGCTGTCACCTCGGAATGGTTGATACATGGGAGAATGCAATCGACAGAATAAAGGTTGTAATGGTTAGCTGTCAGCCCTATAAATTTGCACCTCTCAGAAAAGCACCGAAATATGCTGTACCTTCAATTCGTCCATGTGAAAATTGTGTTGCAGTAAGTGATTTTATCCCTACAGAAGCACCATCGGGAACAATTGAGCAGCAAATGCAGTCGGCAAAGAGAGCAGTTAATGTAATTCTCGGTAAAAAGGATAAAAAGATTCGTCCCAAGCTTGTGGATGTTAAAAGACTGTAAACACACTCTGAATTGGGGCTGTAGCAAAATGCACAGACTGCATAAAGCGAATAAAACAAAGTAAATAAGCCATTTTTTTGTGATTGATTTGGTCATATTAAATGTGGAAATTTTCATAGTAATGAAAATTTCTAAATTGAGTTCGC
>USPO01000360.1 GCA_900556575.1 uncultured Eubacteriales bacterium | reverse complement strand
GAAAATATTTCGGATGAAAAATATGTAAGGCTTGATGTTGAGGGCTACGGAGGAATGATAATTTCATCGTGGTTTGACCGTCCGCTTTCGGCGGCAGGACGCGTGATGAAGAAAAGTAAGACCGGAATAAAGTCAAAGCTTGTTAATCTGGACTATGATTGTATGGTGATACCTAATCTTGCTATACATATGGAAAGAGATATTAATAAGGGGCATACCTATAATGTTCAAAAGGAGCTTATGCCCCTGTTTGGAATGAATGGAGAAAAATCCTTTGATGAACTTTTGGGAGAAAACATGGGATATGATATGTATCTTTACAATAGAATGAAAGGTACGGTTTGGGGACAGAATGAAGAGTTTTTCAGTGCACCGCGAATTGATAACCTTGAAGGAGCATTTGCAATAACGAAAGCTTTTATTGATTCAATCGAGACAGATGCACTTACGTTGATGGCGGTATTTGATAATGAAGAGGTCGGAAGTTCAACACTTCAGGGAGCAAAATCCGACTTTCTGGAAAATACGCTTGAAAGAATTAATTTATCGCTTGGATACAGCCGTGAGCAGCTTATAAGGGCTAAAGCATCTGGACTTATGTTAAGTGTGGATAATGCTCATGCGGTGCATCCGAATTATACGGATAAGGCAAGCATATCGAACAGACCTCATATAAATGAAGGAATTGTTATAAAACATAATGCAAACAGGCGATATACGACAGATGCTGTATCCGAAGCACTGTTCAGAGAAATATGTGACAGAGAGGAAGTACCATATGTGTACTTCACAAACCGCAGCGATATGGCAGGTGGTTCGACACTTGGAAATATATCGAATGAAAATGTATCACTGAATACGGTTGATATAGGTCTTGCACAGCTTGCAATGCATTCAGCCTATGAAACAGCCGGGACAAAAGACATTGAATATCTGGTAAGAGCTTTAAGAAGGTTTTTCTCTTCTGAAATAGAGGTATCGGATAATGTATATAAAATAAAAGAATAGCATAAAATTAAATTTTATGCGGAATGGAGATGACAAAAAATGACAAGCTTTGATTTTGCGGTATTTGCCGCAGCATGTGCACTTATTCTTGTTATATTGGGTACTGCTTTATTGACAAAATATACTGCACTAAAGAAAAAGCAGGACATCAGAGAGGGAGAGCTTATTGGTGAACGCAATTTATACAATAGTATATATAACAGTACAGAGGATATATATATTGTACTCAATGCGGCAAATCAGGTACCTTCCTATGTGAGTTCGGGAACAAGAGAGCTTATGGGTATTAAAAGAGCAGATATTGTTGCTGATATATATGCACTCAGAAGAGGAGTCGTTGCAAAGGATATAGGCGGCTTTAAGGAAGAGTATGCTAAATGGAACAAACAGGGAACGTTTACGAGAGAGTTCGAATTTATTAAAATGGAAACAGGTGAAAAGAAGGTTGGTAAGGTTTCAATTCACTACAATCCTCAGGAGGATAATCTTTATATTGCAATAAAGGACATTACCGCAGAGGCAGAAGACAGAAGAGATATTCAGAATGAACTTGAACATATTAAAAACCTTAACAAGTACAGAAATGAATTTATTTCAAATATTTCTCATGAGATAAGAACACCTATCAACAGTATTCAGGGACAGCTTAAGCTTGCCGGAATGAATGCCGAAAATCCTAAGGAAGTAAAGAGATATACAGAGGGTGTAACGGAACAGACAGAAAAGCTTCTTCTTATATTAAATGATATGTTTGATATTTCGAAAATGGAAGCAGGAGATACTGTTCTTGAAAATAAGGAATTTGATATTAAGGCACTTGCAAAGAAGCTTGAAGATACATATGTTGATTCTACTCAGGCAAAGGGTCAGACCTTCAGTATAAATATTTCAGATTTGAAGGTGCGTTACTTTATGGGTGATGCAATGCGACTTCAGCAAATTTTAATTGCATTTATTGAACACGCACAGGAGGTAACACCTAAAGGCGGTAAAATTTCAATAGGTATCCGTCAAATGAATAAGAGCGGTTACAGTGCAAACCTTCTTTTCCGTATAAGAGATATGGGAGAGAGAGTATCGCAGCATGATGCTATGGAACTTTTGGGAACAGGTTCGGGCGGAAATATCAGCCTTGCGGTTGCAAATCAGCTCATAAATGTAGAAATTGAGAGCCGTTTGCAAATAATACATTGAATTTTCGGTGTTAATAAGTTAAAATAAAATGAAAAGTATTTTTGAAGGACGTGAGTATATGAAAGATTTAAGCAGTACACAGTTTTTCCAGGTAGAAAGCGGCC
>USPO01000359.1 GCA_900556575.1 uncultured Eubacteriales bacterium | reverse complement strand
CAAAAAGGGCAGAAGTGCAGCGGATGTTCAATAAAAGATATATGTATGCCGAAAAGTACTGTATATAATATAAGGGAAGAAATTTTAAAAGATACCGCGGTAAGATAGTGTTTTGCTGCGGTTCTTTTAAATTCAGAAGGGAGGATATGAGTGAGAAAGCTTCTAAATTCATTATATATAACGGAAGAAGATATATATTTAACCTTAGACGGTGAAAATATAGTATGTAAATCGGAAAATAAAGAAAAATTAAGACTTCCGTTTTCAAATATCGAAGGTATATATTGCTTTAGCTTTTTGGGATGTTCACCGGCTTTGATGGGAAAATGTGCAGAATATGGGATACCTATAAATTTTATATCACCTTATGGAAGATATTTGGCATCCGTTAAAGGAAAGATAAAAGGTAATATATTGCTGAGAAAGGCACAGTATGATAAGTTCTCGGCACCTGAACAAAGATTGTATCAAAATCTTGTAGCAGTTAAGCTGGCAAATACAAGAGGCTTGATAAAACAGTTTATAAAGGATCATTCAGAGCTTGACAGTGATGGGAAACTAACTAATTGTATAAATTCAATTAATGAGCATATAGAAAAAGTTTATTGTACGGAAAATGAGGATACGATAAGAGGAATAGAGGGAACAGGTGCAAAAAAGTATTTTGATATATTTGATGATTTAATTTTGAGTCAGAAGGATGACTTTACATTCACAATGAGAACAAAAAGGCCGCCTCTTGACAGAGTCAATGCCGTACTTTCATTTATGTATACAATTTGGACTTGCGATTATGAATCGGCTTTAGACAGTGTCGGCTTGGACAGTTGTATGGGATTTTATCATAAGGCACGTCCCGGCAGAGCATCGCTTGCATGTGATTTGGTAGAGGAAACAAGATATATCATAGATAAATTTGTTCTTATGCTTATTAATTTAAGAATATTAAAACCAAAGGATTTTGATGTGCAGGTAAGCGGTGTCGTAATGCTTAATAAGGATGGAAAAAAGAAAGTAATAACAAAATGGCAGGAAAAGAAGAGAACGGATATAATGCATCCGTATCTGAAAGAAAAGATAAAAATAGGTCTTATTCCTTATGTGCAAAGTATGCTGCTTGCAAAATACATAAGAGGTGAAATTGAGGAATATCCATGTTGGTTAAATAAGTGAGGAAAAATTTTATGATGGTATTAATAAGCTATGATGTATCGACAACTGATTTATCCGGGCGAAGACGATTAAGAAAAATAGCGAAGGAATGTGTAAATTATGGTCAAAGAGTTCAAAATTCGGTGTTTGAAGTAAATGTAGATTATTCTGAATTTATTAAACTTAAGGACAGGCTTTTAAAACTTATTGATGAAAGCGAGGACAGTTTGAGAATATATTATTTAGGCAACAATTGGAAAAGAAGAATAGAGCATTTTGGTGCAAAAGAAACATATGATTCAGAAGGTACATTAATACTTTAGTTGTGCAAACCTAACAAAATAAATAAAATCTATTGACAATGTATATTATCGTGGTATAATATACATATGTGTACAGCGTTTGTACATAATGTAATACAGTAACATGGTAGGAGGAACTAACAATGGAAAGAAAAGGCGACTTAATGTCATTCAGACCGGATATAAAGGTTGTTGACGCAACAATCAGAGATGGAGGACTTGTAAATAATTTCTTCTTTGATGATGAGTTTATAAAGGAGCTTTACAAAACAAATGTAAAAGCGGGTGTAGATTACATGGAGTTCGGTTACAAGGCATCTAAGGATGTTTTTGATGTAAATGAATTTGGTAAATGGAAATTCTGTGATGAAGAATCTATACGTGCGATAGTAGGTGAAAATGACACTGATTTGAAAATCTGTGTAATGGCAGATGTGGGCAGAACTGATTTTAGACGTGATATTCCGCCGAAAAAAGACAGCGTTGTTGATATGATTAGAATTGCGACATATATTCATCAAATGCCGGCAGCTATTGAAATGATAGAGTACTGTCATGAAATGGGATATGAAACGAGCTGTAACATAATGGCGGTTTCAACGGCAAGCGAAAAGAACATAGATCAGGCTCTTGAGCTTCTCGGAAACAGTCCGGTTGATGTGATTTATCTTGTAGACAGCTACGGTTCGTTATATCCAGAGCAGATACATGATCTTTCTAAGGTATACCTTGAGAAGGCATATAAGTATGGTAAAAAGATAGGTATTCATGCGCATAACAATCAACAGCTTGCGTTCGCAAACACAATAGAGGCAGCTTCAACCGGAGTCAGCTATCTTGATGCCACAATGATGGGCATGGGCAGGGGTTCG
>USPO01000358.1 GCA_900556575.1 uncultured Eubacteriales bacterium | reverse complement strand
ATGATAAGACAGCAATAGTTTCACCGATACTTGAAAGGCTTACAGAAAATGCAAAAGATATTGACTGCTTAATGCGTGCATTATTATTGGGCGATATGATGTATTTAACAGGAAGTAATCTGACAGAAAAGTATGACGAAATACCGGCTTGGGAACAGCTTTGTGATATTGCAAAAAATACAGTGAAAAAGCAAGGCATAAAAACCATAGCAGCGGTCGGAACACCTATGAGTCTTACATCGCTTGATGATGGTGTTATTGAAACTCTTGAAAATAAGGGATATGAGATATTAAGAATGCCTCTTGCGGAATATATGTGGTTTTTACTTTACGATAATGCCGAGAGCAGAAGTGAAAAGGCAAGTCTAAATGATATTTGGCATAAGATTCAGGAAGTAAACAAGGATTTAAAGAATAAATTATTTGAAGAACATTATGAAGATTTATTTGATGTTGCCGACAAGTATATGTATAAGGTATCGGGCGGAAATATCAGATACAGATATGCAAAAGCTGTATTGATGAGCCGGAAAACAGACGGGGTATTGACATTTGAACCGAGATATGAAAACTCGTCTATGGTTATAGATATGAGAAGGCTTGCGGATAAGTCAAATTCACCGGTATTCCGTGTGTCGCTTGACGGTGATTGGGACGAAAGCTCATGGGCAAGGCTTGAATCATTCTTATATTACTTGTAAGGAGGAAAATAAGATATGCAGAAATTATCTGATGAAGTTATAAAAACGCTTAATAATTGCAGCATTTTCGAGAATATTCCCGAAGAAAAATATCCCAATATATTAGAATGTTTACGAGCAAAACAGAAATGTTTTGAAAAGGGAATAACGATAACAGGAACAGATGATAATAAGCTTGCCGGAATTATAATTTCCGGTGCAGTTGAAATGTTGTTTTATGATGAATTGGGACACACAATTAATGTTAAACATTATACAGCAGGTGAGTTATTCGGAACAGAACTGGTTTGTTCAAACCAGCATACAAGTCCGATAACTTTATGTGCGATAACTGATTGTGAGGTGATTTTTCTGAGTATCGAAAAGCTCCTTGACCCGCATATTCCGCCGTGTGTTTATCGTTCAACAGTGACAATAAACCTGCTTCGTGACTTTGCAAGACAATCAATGTTTTTGAATATGAAAATACGCATAATGGCACAGAAAAGACTTCGTGACAAGATTAAAATATTTATGCAAAATAGTTATATAACAAGTGATGGTATTATAAAAATACCGTTTAACAGACGTGGATTGGCAGAGTTTTTGAATGTAAACCGCACTGCTCTTTCAAGAGAATTGAGCCGTATGAGAGATGAGAATATAATAGAATTTGATAATGATATTATAAAGCTTATTGATTTTGAATTTCTTTCAATGTAAAATATACATAAAAAAAGCACAGTATTCCTGTTAAGAGGAAAGATGATGTTTGACAAAAACTCATTACGAGGCTTTGAAATTGTAAGAAAAATTTGGATTATATAAGGAGGTGGAAAATGAACAGTTTAAAAAATGTGCCGACGGAGCCTGCAATGCTTGCGGAATTGATAAACGCAAAGGAAAATCAAGTTGTAAGCATGGCATTGTCAAAGCGTGATGATGTGACAATTTCTGTTTTTTCGTTCTCGGATAATGAGGGTGTAAGTGAAGAAGAATATTTTGGAGATACACTTTATTATGTTCTGGAGGGAGAAATGTCAGTCAGCATAAATGAAAAGACATATGAACTTAAACAGGGCGAATGTATGGCGGTTGAGGCAAAAACATCTCATGCAATCGGAAGTAAAACTGCATTTAAAGTAATGCAGATTACGTTATAAAAGAAAGGATAGAATAAAATGAACAAATTTATAAAGAATGTAGAACAGTCAAAGGTATTGAAGCTTAATGACATTGTAGCTTATCAGGATAACCAGATTGCAAGCTTAACTCTTGCAAACGAAGAACACGTCGGAATGACAATAATGGCATTTGACGAGGGAGAGGGAGTAAGCACACACGCAGCCGGCGGTGACGCTATGGTATGCGTGCTTGACGGAACGGCGGATATAACGGTTGACGGAGTAACATCGAGAGTTGAAAAGGGAGATACAA
The DNA here is from genome assembly GCA_900556575.1 of uncultured Eubacteriales bacterium. Taxonomy (GTDB): domain Bacteria; phylum Bacillota; class Clostridia; order UBA1381; family UBA1381; genus UMGS1958. The sequence continues at coordinate 212 of USPO01000358.1, read as the reverse complement.
TCGTTATGCCGGCAAATATTCCTCATTCAGTGAAGGCGGTTACAAAGTATAAGATGCTGCTGACAGTTATTAAATAAAAAAGAATTGATATAACTGTTATAGAAGCAGAATATATTATGGTGATATAATTTAGCACTGTATTATGAAATAAAAGGTAGGCTGTAGCAAAATGCACAGACCGCATAAAGCGAATAAAACAAAGTGAATAAGCC
>USPO01000357.1 GCA_900556575.1 uncultured Eubacteriales bacterium | reverse complement strand
CCATTCTCCTGTTGTGGTAGATAGGGGGGAAGGAACAGCGGATACAATTCTCGTTGCAGCACATTCCTATGACTGCGACTGCCGCCAGCTTTCAACGTATAATTATAATGCGTTAAGGCTTTTGCATATTGTGAATGTGGGCTGAAAATACCTAAATGTGAATAAAGTGTTAATTATTCTTAAAAATATTGAATTTATATATAGAAATATGATATAATAATTATTATTGCATAAAAGCAAAGGACGGTGTAGTACATATGAAGTGTAGCAAATGCGGTGCGGATATAAAAAAGGGGCAGTTATTTTGCCCAGAATGCGGAATAAAAGTTAAAGGCAATGGAACTAAAATAATTATTATTTTAGTTGTTGTGTTAATTTTGATGCTTCTTATAGTGGCTGGATTATTAGCAGTGTTATTTGGAGATGATAGCGGCAGTTCTTCGGGGACGGTAGCCAATAATGTACAATCAACAATAGCACCTACAAAAAAGCCGACTGAAAAGCCGATAGAAGCACCTACTATAAATCCGGTTGTATCAACAGAAACAAACAGCAGCTCTGTTGTTCATGAAAGAAATCCTCAGTATGCTACATACAGGAACAGTAAATTTGATTTTTCGTGCAAGTATCCGCTTAATTTTCATGTAGTTTCATCAGGAGAAAATGTATATGAAATGGAGAACGCAGATGGCAGTGCCAGATTGTCTATAAGTGTGGGATACAATTACGGCGAAACGGTCAGCGAGTCAAAATACTATTTTGACACAGGACATAATGGAGCTATTGAGTATTCAAGTTCGGGAGACACATTTTATGCTGAGCGTATAAATTATAATGGAACTTGCTATTATCGCTACTATAAAAGTGTAGGTGCGGTTTCATATTATTTTGATTTGATATATCCTTCTAATTACCAGGATATATATGATAAATATGTAAATGACATATATCAAAGTATTACCTATAATTAATGTAAATGAAAGGTATAGTTAGCGGATTAATGCTGATTATACCTTTTTTGGTGTGTCGAGCATGGCACTTAACTATGCGGTGAAAGTTCGCTATGAAAGTACATATCGACCAATAATTAGTGAAACACAATCTATCCGTCGTGAGACGAGAAGTGGAGGAAGTGTGTAGTAAAATCGTGGGTTCGATGAACAAGAACTTAATATCAAAGCTGTATAAGCGGATAAGGCTGCTAAACGATTTATATAAAATTAACTCTAATTATGTACATTCCGTAAAATTTATAATAAATATTGCATTTTTATATACCGATATGATATAATTAAAAGTAATTCATAATTAACGTATAAAAGCAGAAAATATATAAAATAACATCAGAAAGGCGGTATATTGCTAATGAAATGCAGAGAGTGCGGAGCAGAAATAAATGATAGTGCAAAGTTCTGTGAACACTGCGGTGCAAGGGTTATAGATGAGACATCAACAAATACATCTGCCAAGGATAAAAAAAGTGAAGAAGAATTTGATGTTCCGATAAGAGAAATTAAGGAAAAGAAATATAATAATGTAAAGCCGCAAAATAATGAAATTTCGGACAAAAGTAAGAATGAAGAAAATAAAGATAAGCAAAAGAAAAGTAATACGGCGGTTATTGTGCTTTTGAGTATTCTGATAGGGATAGCAATTTTTGTTGCGGCAGCGGTTGCGGCATATATGTTTATGGACGACCAGCCGAGCGTTTTAAAGGAGTCATTGGAGCAGCATGGAAGTGAACCGCAGATAACGGCATCACCGTCTCCGACACCGACAGCGGATCCTACAAGCCGTCCGGAAATTACGTTAAATCCGACAACGACACCGGCAAGCAAAAAATCCGATGAAAATGTTCATATAGCAGAGCCGACCTATAAGGTATATTCGGATTCCGAAATGGGATTTTCGTGTGCGTATCCGACACATTTTGAAAAGTATAGTGACGGAACAAGCGAGGGAAGATACACATTGAGAAATCAAGACGGAAGTGTTACCCTAAGGATTTGTGCGGAAGACAATGATGCGGGTATAACGCTTGAACAGTCACTTTCGATGTTTAAATCAAAAAACAACGGCGATATAGAGTATACAAAGGTTGGAAACACCTATTATGCAACACGCATAAATGTATCGGGAATATGCCGATACCGTTATCTTGTTAGCAAGAATAATAAATTCTATTGGTTCGATTTTTCTTACCCTGAAGAATACAGGGATATATATGAAAATTATATCGACCATATATACAGGAGTTTTACTATAAGATAATAAAACGGGGGTGTAGCAAAACTTAATGAGTTTGCTACACTCTCTTTTTTTCAAAAAAAAG
>USPO01000356.1 GCA_900556575.1 uncultured Eubacteriales bacterium | reverse complement strand
CTTCTTTTTGAATTTGATGAAAAAGTCCTTGACTTTTCGTCTCTGGAAAAACAGCAAAGTCAATACTTATTTCTGCGGCTGTAAGACTTGCAGCCTTTAACCTGCCTGAAATAAGCAGAATGACTTCGTATGATGACCTTGACTTGGGAAGCATGGGCGAGAAGAAACGTGCAATATTTTGTGTTATACCCGATAATGATACTTCGTTTAATTACCTTGTAGGTATGCTGTATACACAGGCTTTTCAGGAGCTGTATTATAAGGCTGACCATTCATATGGCGGAGAGTTGCCTGTACCTGTTCATTTTGTAATGGACGAATTTGCCAATGTTGCTTTGCCCGATAATTTTGAAAGAGTACTTGCTACTATGCGTTCAAGGCGAATATCTGTAAGTATAATAATTCAAAATATAGCCCAGCTAAAAGCTTTGTTTAAGGATAGTTGGGAAAGTATCGTCGGTAACTGCGATACGTTTCTCTATCTTGGAGGAAATGAGCAGGCAACACATGAATACATATCAAAAATGCTTGGAAAAGAAACGATAGATACAAGGACTCGTGGTGTAACAAAGGGACAGCATGGAAGCAGTAATGTGAATTATCAAAATACGGGGCGTGAACTTTTAACCTTAGATGAAGTAAGATGTTTGGATAATACCAATGCCCTTATATTCATAAGAGGTGAACGTCCTGTAATGGATAAGAAGTTTAACATACTATCACATCCGAATATCAAACTGACCGAGGATGGAGGTGCAAAGCCGTATAAACATATCAGAAATAACGGCTATGTTATAAATGATGTGAATTTAAAGGTCAGTGATGATATAGAAGATATAAAAGATATAGAAATCGTAGAGTTTAGTGAGGAGGAAGAACATGAAAATGAATAAGTCATTACTTAAAGAAAGGATTGGCAAAGCGAGAAAAAGCCTTAAGTTTATAAAGTACGGATTAACAGCTGTCGGAGTAATGCTTGCGTTTGCAACACCGGTATTTGCAGATGATCCGCTATCAGCAATCAGCGGTTTATCAGATTTTATCTTTTCGGCTATAAAAGCAATAGGTATGATTTTGCTTGGCTTTGGTATTGTGCAGATAGGTTTATCACTTAAATCACATGATGCACAGCAAAGAGCGAACGGATTTTTAACATTTTTCGGAGGTATAGTAATTGCATTTGCTAAAGATATATTGGATATGATTATGTAAATATTTTGAATGATGGTCTTGTAACTGTGTTGCATGAAAGCGGAAAACTTCACTCCGCTTTCATGCAGTTTTGGAGGTGAGAGAAATTTGAGTGATAACTGGATTGTTGCAAATCTTGAAAATGCATTTGAGACATGGAACGATAAAATGACGGAGATATGGAATTTAGTAACCTTATCGCCGCAGGATTTTAAGGGCGGAGCTATATGGCATATAGTAACGAGTATTAACGGAGCCTTGCAGGCAATAGGATACGGACTATTAATCTTGTTCTTTGCCATGAGTATTTTTAAATCTACTGCTTCATTCAGAGATTTTCAAAGACCGGAATATGCATTGAAGCATTTTATAAGGTTTGTGGCAGCAAAGGTTGCTATTACATATTCAATGGATGTAATAACAACAATATATACGATATGCGGAGGTATTGTATCGCAGATAGCATTAAGTCTTGGAGGTATAGGCGGAGCAGCTGTAACACTGCCTTCAGAAATAGAAAGAGCCGTTGATAATGCGGGATTTTGGGCAAGTATACCGCTGTGGCTTGTCACAATCTTAGGAAGTCTGTTTATAACAGTTATGTCATTTATAATGATAATGACAGTATATAGCCGTTTTTTCAGACTGTATATGTATACAGCGTTAGCACCTGTGCCGCTTTCTGCATTTGCAGGAGAAGAAACATCGCATACAGGACGTGCGTTTATTAAATCATATATCGGTGTGTGCTTGGAAGGTGCGGTAATCGTACTTGCCTGTATAATTTTCTCGGCATTTGCAAGTGCAAATTCACCGTCACTTGATAATGGGATTACAACGGTGACGATGATATGGAAGTATATCGGAGAGGTTATATTTAATATGCTTGTGCTGGTAGGTATGGTAAAAGGTGCTGACAGAATAGTGAAAGAAATGCTGGGTGTTTAAAATAAAGAGTAAGGAGGAAGAAAATAAATTTTCGATTAATATGGAAATTAAGATAAATAAAGAAATCAAAGATTATCATGAGAGTATGTTTTTCGGGCTTAATACAAGGCAGTTTATATGTTCCGTAATAGCGGTAGGTGCGGCAGTTGGTTCATATTTTGAACTGCGTGATGTTATCGGTAGAGAGATGGTGTCATG
>USPO01000355.1 GCA_900556575.1 uncultured Eubacteriales bacterium | reverse complement strand
CCTCTTGCAGACTTCCGTGCACCAAAGACACCCGTATACTATGACACAACCGCCGGAGCCTGTGCAGCCTGCGGAATGCTCGAAATTGCATCCTTTGTTTCCGAGTATGAAAAACCGCAATACATTCAGAATGCTGAGCGTTTAATTTCAGCTCTCGATGAAAAATGGTGTGACTATAACCCGGAAACAGACGGAATACTTGACGGCGGAAGTGTCCGCTACCATGCCGAAAAGCACCATGAAAAGATAATTTACGGTGATTATTTCTATATCGAGGCTATACTCCGTATGCTCGGCAGAGATTTTCTTATTTGGTGATAAACACAAAAGACTGACCGGAAATCCATTCTGTTCCCGGTCAGTCCTTTGTATTTATACTATTTCAATCTTCTTTCAAATATCGCCATATTTGCTTTGCTTACTTCTCTGTTTCTCTTATAAAGCTTTATATCCATTCCGTTAATCTGCTCCGCAAATTCCGGAATTTCATCATACGCTTCTGCAAAATCGGCATATACCTCAAAACTCCTTACAGCCTCGGTTATTACCTTTTGATTTTCCGGTGCAAGATGCGTTTGTGCCGGCATTGCCACAAGCATATAATTTACATTATACAGCCAATACATATCTTTATCTCTTGAATCAACCTGCGGCAGCTCCGTTATATAATTTTTCCTTGTTTCTTTTACTCCCAATGAAGGCATTACATTCATCAAAATTGCTTCATTAAGCTTGAACGAGCTTGCAAGTACACCTAAGGTTGCTCCGTCCTCTATTTTGGCATCAAGTTTTTGTTTTAATGCCAAAATCTCATCTGTGTCATTTCTTACAATAGGTCTCATAGAAAAGTTAGGTACTGCCGCATAATACTTTATTTCACTTATACTGTTCGGCTGCTGACGCGGTATATTAACATTTATTATACTTACAAGGCTTAAAACGGCTGTCAGTGCAAGTATCTTTATATTATTGATATACTTTATCAAAATTAAAAGCATAACTATAATTGAAGGCATATACAACAGCAAATGCTGCTGACCGTGAGTCTGTGTTGAAATAAACATCACAAAGCACACAATCATTTGAACCCATAAAAATACTGTTCTCTTCTCGCCCTTTTTAATTCCCGTATATGCCGAACCGGCTGCAAGGGCAAGCAGATTTATAAATCCGAAATATCTCATAACAAGCTTAACATCAGTCGATGCCGAAAATTTATATCCGGAATAAAGATTTCCGTAATCCGCAAGCAGCTTTCCGAATACAAATCCTCTGAATCCCAATATTAATATAATACCCGAAGTAAGTGCCGTTATTATCGCCGGAACAATATTTTTTCTGAATATTATTGCCTCCGCAAGCATTGCCGTTATGAATGATACGGAGAAAAATGCAAACCATCTTCTCCAAAGCATTACAAACACAAGCAATGCACCTATCGCTATATACCTGAGCGGCTCTGTACGTTTTGCATCTCTCGTAAAATATAAATACATACAAAGCAGACAAGGGAACATTCCGCCGACATCGGTAAAACCTATCAAAGTCATAAACAGCAAAGCCGGAACTGCCGCTATTGTAATAATTACAGCCAGCTTTTCACCCTTCGACAGCTTTTTTGCAAGAACATATATCATGCATATCGCAGGCATTAAATACATATTCGTAAGTCCCAATATATAAGACATTCTTGAAACGCCGAAAATCTTACTCCACAAGGCTCCCGGCAATGCGGCTAAATAATTGTAATCCTGCTGCGCTATTGATTTATATACCTCGCTTAAACTGCAATGCAGTGAACCATCGGCTATTTTTCGTGATAAATCCCAATACGTCGATGCGTCCCAAAAATATATGTTTCGGCTTTTTCCTATATAAACAGCCGCCCAAATATTCATTATCAGCCATATAACACACAGAAACACAATCGTCCCCAAATGCCCTCCGAACGGCTGAATCTCCTCTCTCTTTTTTATAGCAGCGGGACTGAATTTATCATCCAGCCGCTTTGAAAACTTTTCTTCTTCCTGTGCCATATCTATCCTTTCCAATGTTATTCAAACAGTGACAGAATTTCTTCGTTCGTAAGCGAACTGAAAGAGTCTGTATTCATCTTTATTATATCATCCGCAAGCATACGCTTGCTTTCCTGAAGCTTTAATATTTTTTCTTCTATTGTTCCGCTTGATGCAAGCTTGATTACCTGCACTGCCCTTGTTTGACCAATTCTGTATGCTCGGTCCGAAGCTTGATCCGTAACAGCCGGATTCCACCATGGGTCAAAATGGATTACGGTATCCGCACCTATAAGATTAAGTCCCGTACCTCCTGCTTTAAG
>USPO01000354.1 GCA_900556575.1 uncultured Eubacteriales bacterium | reverse complement strand
CCGGAACTGCTGTATCTTCAACAGGATCCGAAACTATTTCCCAATCAACCTTTTTTGCATTCTTAACTTGGCTTGCTGTTGTACCCTGCGGAACCAGAACATCAATGCTGTATTCTTTCAAATCCTCGATCTCGCTTTCATTAAAGCGTCCGAGATATACATCCATAACATACTCACCCTTTTTCGGTGATGTTACATCTGCCTGTTTTTCATTCGAGTTGTATATTACATTATCTCCGTCTTTAATTGTGATTGAGTATGTCGTCAATGCCTTTTTTGAATCGTATTCGGCATTTACCGCATCCGAAGTTGTCGATAATCTTAAATATACATCTATCGGCTGTTTACCGTCACTTTCGCTCTTAATCTGGAACTTTTGTTTTTCTGTCGCATAAACTGCACTCAAACCGTTTGTTGAGATAAGTGCTTTTTTTATTGATGCAGCTTCCTTGTCATATGTCTTATTTTCAAGTGATATACCAGATGACTTATCAGACGTTACAGTTATTTTTGATTTAACATCTGGAGCCTTTGTCGGTTCGGGAGTTGCCGCAGCCATTACTCCTGTTGCTGTACAAACAGCTGCCGCAATTGCCGCTGTTACTGCCGCTATTTTCTTCATTACTATATTCCTCCATTCTATCCTATCGGGTATAGAGCCGTCATTTATCCTGATTACCCATATCCTTTGTTTCACTTATTAACTCGGTAAACTCAATTTCACCTTCCGGGATTACCGTTTCATTTATATTAAGCTTAAAGGTATACTCATTAACACCGTCATTTCCCGGCATTTCTTCACCTTTTAGCTTGATTACTGTTTTTACATATCCATCCGGATTATAAATTCTGACGGTTCCGCTGCCTTTACCGGTATACGAACCTTCTTTAAGTTCTACTCCAACCGTATAAATCTGCCCGTCATGAAGGGAAATACTCTCTCCCACTTCAGTACTATGATCAGAATTGCCGATATTCTCACTTAATACATATCCCGTAACATTTGCAGCATATGGGATATATGCTTTTTCTTTAAGATCATTTTTTGCATTATAAAGTTCTAAATTTCCATCATTTATAATACTATATCCACTATGAGATATTTTCATAAAATCTCCGGATATAAGCGGTGAATATCTAAACGGTGACAAAACAGTCTGCTTGAACTCTTTGGTTTCCTCTGTATTTTCCGGCTGAGGCGATACCTCGAGTTCACCCATTAAAGCTTCTGCTGCTCTGGATATTTCATCACTTTTCGATTTATTCACTCGTGTCAAATACAATGTACCTCTATATTCAATCACACCTCCGGCTGGAAGTTCTGCCTCAAACGGGCTTGTATTGTCACTTCTGCCCTTAAATATCAATATATCTCCATTCGAATTTAAAATTCTGACCTGTTTTGCACCTGTTATGTAATATGTTCCTGGTTCCAATCTAACAGAATTATTATTTTTATCGTTTCGTATATTATCGTCCTGATCGTTTTCATCGGCTGTAATGTCTTCATCGCTGTCCTCTCCGGCAATCTCCACCTGCGTCATACCGCTATTTAGCGTAACAGCAGCATAAGCGAATTGCCTAAAGCTGATAGTTGTGCAAGCAATTGCTGTAATTATTTTCAGTATATTCTTTCGCATATTTGTCAACCTACATTCTATCCAATCATATACCGTATAATTATATCACACATTTATAAATTTGTCACTATTTTTTTGAAAAATATTTTTGATTTAATTTAATTTTGTTAAAAAAATAAGATAATACGCATATTTGCGAAATAAATTATTGCAAAAATTAATATCTATATTTGAGTCAGATTAGAATAAAAATATAGATGCAGATTAAATTTAGCAGATTGTTTAATAAAATTATATTTAACAATTATCTCTAGCACGGAAAATCTATCTTGTTAAAAGTAACAACCTCCTGGTTGCCGTCATTTCTATATAAATTAATGATTTTCCATATTAACTGAGATTAATAGATAGCGTTCTATTTTTACACTAAAACAATGCTTTACTGTTGTTACTATTAAATTGCAATTGTAAACTGAAATCACGAGGCTGTAGAAAAACTCTTTGAGTTTTGCAACAGCCTCGTGGGGTTGTAGAAAAATAGTACAGAACGGACGAAACGAATGGCGCAGCCTCCTGCCCGAAGGCGTACGGTGGTATGTTGCGGGGTTCGTTTCATTCGCAGCATAAAGCGAACTCAATTTAGAAATTTTCATAGTAAAGAAAATTTCTAAATTGAATATGAACAAATCAATTACAAAAAATAGTTTATTCACTTTGTTTTATTCGCTTTATGCGGTCTGTGCATTTTGCTACAGCCCCT
>USPO01000353.1 GCA_900556575.1 uncultured Eubacteriales bacterium | reverse complement strand
TAGAAGCCGGATACGAGTCGGTAAGACTTATTAAGGACGATGTAAAGAGAACTGCTATTGAGGGTGTTCTCGGCGGAATAGGCGGTTTTGGCGGATTATTTGAGATTGGCAAAGGCTATGAAAATCCGGTATTGGTATCCGGTACAGATGGTGTCGGAACAAAGCTTAAAATTGCTTTTTTAATGGATAAGCATGATACAATCGGTCAGGACTGCGTGGCAATGTGCGTAAATGACGTTGCTTGTTCGGGTGCAAAGCCGATATTCTTCCTTGATTATCTTGCTGTCGGTAAGAATGTACCGGAAAGAATTGCTGAAATAGTTAAAGGTGTAGCTGACGGCTGTGTAAAGGCAGGCTGTGCTTTAGTAGGCGGCGAAACAGCTGAAATGCCGGGCTTCTATCCTGAGGATGAGTATGACCTTGCCGGTTTTAGTGTAGGTGTTGTTGAAAAGAGCAAGATTACAGACGGAGATAAGGCTAAGGCTGGAGATAAGCTCATAGGTATTGCATCAAGCGGTATTCATTCAAACGGATATTCGCTTGTCAGAAAGCTTTTCGACTTAAACGGTGAAAATGCAAAGGCTAACTTAAACGAATATTCAGAAAAGCTCGGAATGAAAGTTGGAGAGGCTCTTCTTACACCGACAAGAATTTACGTTAAGCCGCTTTTAAAGCTTATTGACGAAGTTGGAATTAATACAGTTTCTCATATTACAGGCGGAGGCTTTGTGGAAAATGTTCCAAGAATGCTTCCGGAAGGCTTAAAGGCTGTAATTAAGAAAGGTTCATGGGATGTACTTCCGATATTTGATGTTCTTCAGGAGAAGGGCAGCATTCCGGAAATGGATATGTACAATACATTTAATATGGGTATCGGTATGATAGTAGCTGTTGATGCCGACAAGGCAGAACAGGCTGTAAAGGTTCTTGAAGATGCGGGAGAAAAGGCATATATTATCGGTGAACTTGCTGAAGGCGAAAAGGGAGTAGAGATTATCTGATGAAAAAAATCGCTGTTCTTGCCTCAGGCGGAGGCACAAATTTACAGGCTCTTATTGATGCTCAGAATGCCGGAATTATAAAGAGTGGTGAAATTGTGACGGTTGTTACAAATAATCCGAAGGCATATGCAATAGAAAGGGCAAAGAAAGCCGGAATAAAATCAAAGGTAATCACAAAGAAGGAATGCGGAGGTGATAACCTTGCATTCAACCAAGCAATATGCGATTATCTGAAGAGTGAAGATGTTGACGTTGTGGCTTTGGCAGGATTTCTCCCTATAATTGCCGGAGCAATGCTTACAGAGTATAAGGATAGAATTATAAATATTCATCCTTCATTAATTCCATCATTTTGCGGAGAAGGCTTTTACGGACTTCATGTTCATGAGGCAGCACTCGCAAAAGGTGTAAAGGTAACGGGTGCAACGGCTCATTTTGTAAACGAAATAACAGACGGAGGAAAAATAATTCTTCAAAAGGCTGTTGAGGTTCATGATGGAGATACTCCGGAAATACTTCAAAAGCGTGTTATGGAACAGGCAGAGTGGATTATTTTACCTCGTGCAGTGGAAAAAGTCTGCAGCGAGATCTAAATGAAGAAAGGAAACCGGATATGAAAAAAATTGATATATTCGAAGAACTGAAAAACAATGCCTATCCGGGCAGAGGAATTATAATAGGAAAGAGTGCTGACGGTACAAAGGCAGTAACGGCATATTTTATCATGGGAAGAAGCGTAAACAGCCGTAATCGTGTATTTGTCGAAGATGGAAACGGTATCCGCACACAAGCTTTTGACCCTTCAAAGCTTGAAGACCCGCACCTTATTATATATGCTCCTGTAAGAGTACTCGGCAACAAAACTATCGTAACAAACGGAGATCAGACAGATACGATTTACGAGCTTATGAATCAGCAGCTCACTTTCGAACAGTCATTAAGAACAAGAGAGTTTGAGGACGATGCTCCTAATTATACACCGAGAATTTCAGGTATTATAAAGACAACAGACGATAATAACTTCAACTATGCAATGTCGATCTTAAAGAGCAACAACGGTGATCCGACATCGTGCCTAAGATACACATTCTCATATAATAATCCTAAGGCAGGTGAAGGACGTTTCATTCATACATATATGGGTGACGGTTCACCACTCCCTTCATTTGAGGGCGAACCTAAGCTTATTGATATTCCGAATGATATAGATGCCTTTACAAAGGATTTATGGGATGCATTGAACGAAGATAATAAGGTTTCTTTGTTTACAAGATTTATTGACCTTGCAACCGGTGAGGTAAAATCTAAAATAATCAACAAGAACGTCTGATATATAGAAAG
>USPO01000352.1 GCA_900556575.1 uncultured Eubacteriales bacterium | reverse complement strand
CATATATTGGTGGTGCGGTAGGAACGGCTACTGTAATGGCTGGAAAAGAATTTAACATTCCTGTAAGCGGAACAATGGCACATAGCTGGATTATGTATTTTAAGGACGAGTACGACGCCTTCTGCCAATATGCAAAAACATATCCCGATGCATCTGTATTTCTCGTGGATACCTATGATGTGCTGCGTTCCGGTATACCAAATGCAATTCGGGCGGCAAAGGATGTATTGGAACCGATGGGAAAGAGGTTGAAGGGAGTAAGGCTTGATTCGGGAGATTTGGCATATCTTTCAAAGAAAGTGAGAAAAATGCTTGATGCGGCAGGACTTGAGGATTGCATGATTGTTGTTTCAAACAGTCTTGATGAGTATACTATAACATCAATTCTGAATCAAGGCGGTAAAATAGACAGCTTTGGAGTCGGTGAAAGATTAATAACTGCAAAGAGCGACCCTGTGTTTGGGGCGGTATATAAAATTGCGGCAGTCGAAGAGGACGGTAAATTTTCTCCGAGAATAAAGGTTTCAGAGACAGTAGAGAAGATAACCAATCCGGGATTGAAACAAGTGTACAGAGTATATGATGAGGAAGGACAGGCGGCGGCGGATTTAATAACCGGAGCGGATGAAAGTGTGGATTTCGATAAACCTTACAGATATGTTGATCCGGTAAAGCCATGGAAAAAGAGATGCTTTGAAAATTGTACGGTGAAAAAACTTCAAAGTCAGGTTGTTAAAGCCGGAAAAAGAATAGTACCCAAGAAATCGCTCGACGAAATAAGAGATTATGTAAAAAAACAGCTGGAGACTGAAATATGGGAAGAAGAACAGAGATTTGAAAATCCGCACATACATTATCTTGATATGAGTAAAGAATACTTTGATATGAAGATGAATTTACTTGATGAAACAAAAAATCTGTAATGAACATATAAGTAAACCGCAGCAATATATTTTTTATGCTGCGGTTTACTTATTACGTTATTTTTGAATAGGATTGCAATCTGTATTTGAGTTATATGACGTAAATTGTATAGCTTGCATGGAATGAACACTGCGGATTAAGAATGTTGGTATATTCTCTATCCTTTAAATCACCTACAAAATCCGAAGAATCGCATCTGCCGTACCATGGTTCTATGCAGACAAACGGGGCATTCTTTCCGGCAGGTGACCAAAGTCCGAATAACGGAGATGTAAATTTGACCGTTATATACGGATTTTTGTTTTCATCACAAAGGGAAACCTCATTAGCTTGGTTGTTTTCAATAATAAGTGCATCGTTATCAAACATACTATTCTTAATAACAGAATATCCGTTGTTGTCTAAGATATGATTTTCAGACTTGTCAAGAAGTCCTTCGGAGGTCAATAATCGATAAGTTATATCCTTTTGGGTGTCGAATTTAAAATAATTGGTACCCGATTTTAAGTTGAATGCAGGGTGAGCGCCTATTGAGAAAGGCATGGGCTTGGTATCCGTATTGATAACATCCCATATAACCTCAAGTTCGCTGTCTGTAAGCTTATATGTAATGGTTAGTATAAAATTATACGGATATTTTTCCAATGTATCGATTCCCGACTTCAGTTCATATGAAAGGCTGTTATCTGTCTTTTCGACAAGCCTAAAATCCATGTCGCGTGCAAAACCATGCTGTCCCATAGAGTATTCTTTGCCTTCCGTACTATATTTCTTGTCCTTAAGACTGCCGACAAACGGGAATAAAACAGGAGATGTACGTCCCCAGTATTCGGGATTTCCGCACCACATATATTCTCTGTTGTTCTTAATAAGAGATTTTAATTCTGCTCCGTGGTCATTTACGCTTATTTTGATAATACTGTTATCAAGTGTCATTAATATCGCTCCTTCTATAATATGTTTATTGATTTTATTATAGCACTTTGATAAGCTGTTGTCAAGGATGAGAAGCAAAGACTTTGATTTATCAATAATAATATTAATTTATAGAATAAAGATAAATTTGAAAAGTTGTCCAAATCGGAACACAAAGGCAAAATAGCCAATAAACAGTTCTGAAATTACAGCACGTTTGTATTCTATTTTTCGACAAAAAGCCTTGACTTTTTCTGAAATTGTGGTATAATAATATTCGTTGTCAGCGAGATTGGCAACAGGTCATAATACCAAGTGATAATTGAGTCGATTAAGTTTTTAAAATGTTTGAAAAAATATTTTAAAAAAGTTAAAAAAAAGACTTGACAAACACAAATAGTTATGATATAATAAAGAAGTTGTCGCTGAGGAGTGACAGCAAAAAAATGGATTTGTACATTGAAAAATGAACAGTGCAGAGTTCTTGTCATTCATCGAAAAGATG
>USPO01000351.1 GCA_900556575.1 uncultured Eubacteriales bacterium | reverse complement strand
TGTAATTGAGCGGGAAACCGCTCCCCCGCAGGTCATGCAGACATATGCAACCTGACGTTCAAATTTTGTAATCATTAATTGCCTCCGTAGTTTTATAACTGAATTTATGTTTTGTCCAAGCCTATCTTGTTTTCTCTTGCATAGTAAAATAAATACTGCTGCGCATAGCCGCCGAGGTCTCCGAATTTATCTTCGGCAAAACGGCCTATTGTTTTTATGGGCTGCTCACTTTTAAAGTAACAGTATTCCATAATTCGTTTAATCCATACATCAACAGGAAATGAATTTGCACGTCCGAGACCGAAAAGCAGTATGCAGTCGGAAACCTTGTTTCCAATGCCCTTAATGCTCATCAGAGCCTTTTTTGCTTCCGGTGTTGTCATAGAGCGGAGTGATTCAATTGACGGCGAACCGGAAAGTACTGCGTCGGCAGCCGCTTTGATGTATTTGTCACGAAATCCGGCACGAATAACGGAAAGATCCTCAAGTGAAAGGGATTGTATTTTTTCTGCCTTTGGAAATGAGTGGTAAACCTTTCCTTTGCAGTGTATGGGTTCGCCGAAATTTTCGCAAAGACGTTCTATAATACCCTTAATTCTCGGAATATTATTGCTTGCGGAAATAATAAATGAAACTATTGTTTCCCAGGTATCCTGACGGAGTATTCGTATTCCCTCACCGCATTTTACAGCCTCGCTCATAACAATGTCATCATCTGTGAGCGTGTTTTTTATAATGCCGTAATCTGTTTTAAGGTCGAGAAAATCCAGCCATATGCCGTTAAAATCCTCCTCCGTGGTATTATATAAAATAACCTCATCATCCGACTGTTCAATTTCGAGAGGTTTGCCGAAAGCAATTCCGAAATAACTGTTCGGTGAAGTTTTATTAAAGCGGAAACATTGACCGCAGTCAAAAATTTGCTCCAAATTAAAATCCGGAGGATTTTTTAAGTATACATTTCCATTTTTATAAGATATATTCATAAATTTTCATTCCTTATTCGTCATTGACAACACATATTATATCACATTTTTTTGCTTTTATCAACTATTTAATTCAACTTTAAAAAAAAATATGGACTTTTCACAAAATATGTGATATAATAGGGTTAAAGTTGACGTAAAGTGTTAAAAAAATGTCAATGAAGAAAGGAATGACTGATATGACAGATAAGGAATTGTTTGAAAATTTGTCCTTCAAAAGAAAAAATGTATACGAGGTAATGGACGAGAATGCAAAAAATGAAATGAATGCATTCTGCGAAGATTACAAAGCTTTTTTAAATAAGGGAAAGACAGAGCGTGAGTGTGTGGCAGAGGCGGTAAAGCTTGCCGAGGCTAACGGATATGAACCGCTTTCTTCAAAGCAGGAGCTTAAGGCAGGAGATAAGGTATATGCGGTAAACCGCAAAAAGAATATTCTTCTTGCCGTAATTGGCAGCGAGGATATTACGAACGGTATCAATATAGCCGGTGCACATATAGATTCGCCGAGATTGGATCTAAAGCAAAATCCGCTGTATGAAAAGACCGATATGGCATTATTAAAGACTCACTATTACGGCGGCTTAAAAAAATACCAGTGGACAGCAATTCCGCTTGCAATTCACGGTGTTATAATAACAAATGATGGAATAAAGACCGTATCAATAGGAGAGGATGAGAATGATCCGGTATTCTGCATTACCGACCTTTTGCCGCATCTTGCTAAGGATCAGATGTCAAAGAAAATGACAGAGGGAATAGAGGCAGAGAACATGAATGTTCTGATCGGAGGAATGCCTGTTGAAGCGAAGGATGTAAAAGAGAAGGTTAAATTCGGAATTTTAAAGCTCTTAAATGAAAAGTATGGAATGACCGAAAAGGATTTCCAAACCGCAGAAATAGAAATAGTGCCGGCAGGAAAGGCAAAAGACGTAGGATTTGACAGAAGTTTTGTCGGAGCATACGGACAGGATGACAGAGTTTGCGCATACACAACTCTCAGAGCGATATTTGAGATTGAAAATCCGAAAAAGACAGCTGCTGCAATTCTTGTTGATAAGGAAGAGATAGGCTCAATGGGCAACACAGGTGCGCAAAGTGCATTCATGACAATGACGATTGCCGAAATTATAGAGAAAGTAAAGGGCAGCTGCTCAATGACAGATTTCAACAAGACAATTACAAATACAGCATGCATGTCATCTGACGTAAATGCGGCTGTTGACCCTAACTATGAAAGCGTTTTTGAAATGAACAACGCAACATTTGCCGGATATGGAGTAGCATTAACGAAGTACACCGGAGCAAGAGGAAAGTATGATTCTTCTGACGCAAGTGCCGAGTTTGTTTATGAAATGAGAAAAATCAT
>USPO01000350.1 GCA_900556575.1 uncultured Eubacteriales bacterium | reverse complement strand
CAAGGCATCAAATAAGTCAATATCGGGAATTGCATTTACAGGAAAGATGAATGCTCCGTCGGGACAAAGCAGTCCGACTATAAAGGAAAATGGTACAAACGGTGCATCGTTAAAGGTTCTTACAAAGGACAGCGGTACGCTTTCGGTATATATAAAGCTTAATTCGGGAAAGACTTTCTATGTAACAGATGCAGACGGCAATGTTATAAAGGAATATAAAAATGATTCATCAGCAAGTGAATATACAGCCGTATCAGCTGAAATAGAAGGCGGAAAAGAGTATCATGCTTTTGGTGACGGAACAAATTCCGAATTTTGGGGAGCATCATTTACCGTTAAAAATTCAGATGATCCTAAGGAAACAACAGAGCCGAGTGAGACGACAAAACCAAGCAATGAACCGAGCGAAACAACAAAGCCAAGCAGCGAACCGAGTGAGACAACAAAGCCGAGCGATGAGCCAAGCGAGAATGACTGTGTGAAGATAACGGCGGAGTATGACGAGCAGGGTAGACTTGTAGGATTAGAGTGCGAACTGGCAAAGTCAAGCGAAGCAGAGAATAAAAAAGAAGGAACTACAAAGACTATTTATTGGAAATCATTAAAGTCAATGGAGCCTGTAAAATAAACAAAACCGCTGTAAAACTCATTTGGGTTTTATAGCGGCTTTTTTCTTGCAATTTCGAAGATTTTGTGTTATTATATAATAGAGGTTATATGGGCAATTCCAAAGAAAAGGAAATGCCGCAAAAATATATAAATAAAAGAGTCATTTGTGGTAATCACTCTTTTTAAGAAAGGAAATCAAAATATGTCAAAAATACTTGTGCTTGCGGAAAAACCGTCGGTTGCGGCAGAAATAGCAAGAGTTTTGGGATGCAGAAAAAAAGGAAACGGAAGTATATCGGGAGATAAATATATTATTACATGGGCATTGGGACATTTGATAGAACTTGCGGATCCGGAGCATTATAACCCGGAATATAAACAATGGTCAATCGAACAGCTGCCTATGCTGCCGAAAAAAATGGATTTAAAGGTTATAGATAAGACCGCAAAGCAGTACAAGGCTGTGAAATCACTCATGAAGTCAAATGAGGTATCGGAGCTTGTAATAGCAACAGATGCCGGACGTGAGGGTGAACTTGTCGCAAGATGGATAATAGCTAAAACAGGTTTTGACAAACCGATAAAAAGGCTGTGGATTTCATCGCAGACCGATAAGGCAATCCGTGACGGATTTGCACATCTACATGATGGAAAAGAATACATGAATCTGTATATGAGTGCGCAGGCGAGAGCGGAGGCAGACTGGCTTGTCGGTTTAAATGTAACACGGGCATTGACCTGTAAATTTAATGCACAGCTTAGTGCTGGACGTGTTCAGACACCTCCCCTTGCATTGATATGCAGACGAGAGGAAGAAATAAGAAAATTTGTTCCAAAAGAGTTTTATACAATTCATGCCGATTTGGGACGATATAATGTAACATACAGAGATAAAAACAATCAGACTTCGATATTTGATAAGAAGAAAGCGGAGGATATAGCGACTGCTGTAAAGAATAAGGAATTTACGGCACTTGAAGTATCACAGGCGAATAAGCGTACACCAGCACCGATGCTTTATGACCTTACCGAACTCCAAAGGGATGCAAACAAGCTGTACGGATTCAGTGCAAAGCAGACGCTGAACACAATGCAGAGATTATATGAACACCACAAGGCATTGACATATCCGAGAACAGATTCAAGGTACTTGACGGCTGATATTGTTCCGACTCTCGGAGACAGAATAAAGGCAATTTCATTTGGAAATTACAAGGAAACGGCACAGGATATAATAAGAGGCGGAGCAAAAATTCATAAGGCGTGTGTGAATGATGCGAAAGTAAGCGATCACCATGCAATAATTCCGACCGAGGAAAGACCGGATATAATTGCAATGTCCAACGATGAACTTAAGATATATAATCTTGTAATTAAGCGTTTTCTTGCTTGCTTTATGCCGGATTACGAGTATAGAAGTGTAAATGCGGTGTTTGGCTGCAGAGAATATAAATTCTATGCATCGGGCAGCGAAGTTACAGCACAGGGATGGAAGAAAGTATATAACGGTGAATACCTTGAAGATGAAGAGACGGAGCCGTCAAGGGCTTTGCCGCCTTTGAAAAAAGGGGATAAATTCACGTGCCGCAGAGCGGATTTGAAACAAGGCAGAACAAAACCGCCGGTAAGATATACGGAGGCATCGTTACTTTCCGCAATGGAAAATCCGTCAAGATTTATAGAGGATAAGGAAATGAAAAATTATATCGGCGGAGGACTCGGAACACCGGCAACGAGAGCGGATATAATAGA
>USPO01000349.1 GCA_900556575.1 uncultured Eubacteriales bacterium | reverse complement strand
GTCCGCAGAAATGGATGTAAGCTGCTTTGTATGCGGAGGAAAGGGCTGCTCAGTCTGCAAGGGCGAGGGCTGGATTGAGGTTCTCGGCTGCGGTATGGTTCATCCTAAGGTGCTTGCAAATTGTGACATTGACCCTGAAGAATATTCGGGCTTTGCTTTCGGTATAGGTCTTGAACGTATAGCTATGGGCAAGTATGACATAGATGATTTACGTTTATTCTTCGAGAACGACTTAAGATTTTTAAAGCAGTTCTAATATCGGAAAATTATTGAAACAGGATTGAATACAGAAGGGATTGAATAAAAAATGAAATTACCTATGAGTTGGCTTTCGGATTATACCGATATTACAGGTGTAGGTCCGAAAGAATATTCAGATAAATTAACAATGACAGGTTCAAAGGTTGAAGGCTTTGAAAATCTCGGTGCAGAGCTTGATAAGGTAGTTGTAGGTGAGGTTTTGACCTGCGAAATGCATCCGGACAGCGACCATCTTCATGTGTGTATGGTAAATGTCGGAGAAGATGAGCCTATTCAGATTGTGTGCGGTGCTCCGAATGTTGCAGCAGGTCAGAAAGTTCCTGTTGCGTTAAACGGCTCGACACTTCCGGGCGGCGTTAAAATTAAAAAGGGCAAACTCAGAGGCATTATGTCAAACGGAATGATTTGCTCGCATGAAGAAATGGGAATATCAGAGTCATTATTGGGTTATGAGCCGGAATACGGTATTCTTGTTCTTCCGGAGGATGCCGTAATCGGTACAGAGATAAAGGACTTATTCGGACTTAACGAGAATGTTATAGAATTTGAAATAACATCAAACCGTCCGGATTGTTTCTCGATTATCGGACTTGCAAGAGAAACAGCTGTTTCGTTTAACAAGCCTTTTAATATTCCTGAGAGAAAGTTCAATGAAACTTCAGATAATATAAATGACAAGATTTCGATTGAGGTTCTTGATAAGGATAAGTGTCAGAGATATTGTTCGAGAGTTATAAAGAATGTAAAAATCGGTCCGTCACCTAAGTGGATGAGAGAAAGACTCGAAGCCTGCGGTGTACGTTCAATCAATAACATGGTTGATATTACAAATTATGTTCTTCTTGAATACGGTCAGCCGATGCACGCATTTGATTTAAGAGATTTGGCAGGTCATAAGATTACAGTTCGCCGTGCAGAAGAGGGAGAAGTTATTAAGACTCTTGACGAGCAGGACAGAACTCTCACAAATGAGGATCTTGTTATTGCTGACGCTGAAAAAGCTGTTGCTATTGCCGGTGTAATGGGCGGATTTAACAGCGAAATTAAAGAGGATACAACAGAGGTTGCGTTTGAGTCGGCAACATTTGACGGTGCATCTGTAAGACTTACTGCACAGAGAGTAGGTTTAAGAACAGAGGCTTCATCAAGATATGAAAAGGGACTTGACTATAACAACACAGTTCCGGCACTCGAGAGAGCGTGTCAGCTTGTAGAGGAGCTTGGCTGCGGTGAGGTTGTCGGAGGAATGATTGATGTTATGGGAAATGTTCCGCAGCAGCCTGTTATCAAGTTCAGACCGGATAAAATCAATGCATTCCTGGGTACGGATGTTTCAACCGAAAAAATGATTGAGATACTGACAGCTTTGGAAGTAAAGGTTGATACAGAGGCTATGACTCTCGTTCCACCGAGCTTCCGTCCCGATTTACAGGCAGAGGCTGATATTGCCGAGGAAATCGCACGTTTCTATGGCTATGATGTAATTCCGACAACATTATTAAGCGGAGAGGCAACAAGAGGAATGAAGAATGAGGAGCAGAAAACAGAGGATATTATAAACAATGTTCTTACTGCTCAGGGCATGAGTGAAATCTATACCTATACATTTGTAAGCCCGTCAATATATGATAAGCTTAATATTCCGGCAGACAGTCCACTGAGAAATGTAGTAAAGATTACAAATCCGCTGGGTGAAGATACATCTGTAATGCGTACAACTACAATTGCAAGTATGCTCGAAGTACTTTCGAGAAACTACAATTACAGAAATGCACAGGCTAAGCTGTTTGAAACAGCAAAGGTATTCCTTCCGATAGAGCCGGGCAAGCTTCCGAATGAGCCTGTAATCATAACATTGGGTATGTACGGCGGAGTTGATTTCTTTAATATGAAGGGTGTGTGTGAAGCCTTGTTTGAACAGCTCCATATCAAGAATGTAAGCTATGAGGCAGTATCAGATAATCCGACATATCATCCGGGACGCTGTGCCGTAATCAAGTGCGGAAAGTATGTTCTCGGTACAATCGGTCAGATTATACCGTCCGTTGCAAGAAAGTATGCAATAGAAACAGAGTGCTTTGTGGGTGAATTGAGCCTTGAAAACATG
>USPO01000348.1 GCA_900556575.1 uncultured Eubacteriales bacterium | reverse complement strand
CTCAGGACGGTTGAAAAGTCTGGGGATAACCATAGGATTTCCTAAGCCTCGGTTTACAATCATTGTAGTATCCGCAAATTCAAATCTGCCGGCAAAATATTTCGGCAGAAGAACAGGGGTATTTGAGCCTAAGCTTGATTTAGGAGAAATTAAGCCGCGTCCGCTCGGAAGTCTGAATTGACCGCCGTGCATGTGTCCGGCAAGAATTAAATCAAAACCCTTGTCCTTTATTATGTCAAACATATTTGCACGATGAAACAGAAGAAGGTTGTACATTGATTTGTCAATGCCTATTTTTTCAATTGATTGCTCGGCATGCAGCTGCATGGTCGAACTGTCACGTGAAAATGGATCCTCCGCACCTGAAATTGCTATTTCAGCATCGCCGCATGATATGATATCTGTTTGGTCACGCAGAAATCTTACACCGGTATTTTCGCTTGCTAAAACAAAATCCTCGTAATCACTTCTCCAAAGTTCGTGGTTTCCGGATATTGCAAAGGTGGGCGCAATTTCTGTAAGCTGACGGAACAGACGAACTGCCGGCATATAACTGCCTTCGTCATCTGCCATATCACCTGTTGTTGCTATTATATCCGGCTCTTCGGCACGAACCGCCTCAAGGAGTCCGGGTATTGTGTCATTATGATAGTCCGAAAGCTGCAATATTTTAAAACCGTCAAATTCCTCGGGCAGCTTTTTTGATGCTATGGTATAATGCACGGACTCCAGTCTTGTATCAAGTCCTCTTACCACAAATGCAGCACCTGCGGCGAGGGCAAGTTTTTTAAATAATCCCATAATAAAAATCTCCAATTGTGTAGCTGTTAAGTACTTTAATAACATATAAATCTATCTGTTATTTTCATTTACCTCATATAGTATATACCGAAATGAAAAAAAAATCAATATCTATGAATAAAAAAGGCAAAAAAATTAAAAAAAACGAAAATTTGTTTGACATTTTGAAGCAAATGTGCTATAATAGGAGTAATAAAAGGTGTTTGGAGTACATTAAAGAAAGGAAGATAAAAATGGCACATTTGACAGACAAGGATTATGAAATCATGGATTTCATATATGAGCAGATAGAGAGCAAAGGTTTTCCGCCGACGGTAAGAGAAATATGCAATGCTGTACATTTAAGCTCGACCGCAACAGTTCAGGCAAGATTAAAGAAGATAGAACAGCTTGGATATTTGGTTAAGGAAAAGGCAAAAAATCGTTCGATGCGGCTTGTTAATTATACTCCGAGAAGTGAGGGGGGAATGAATTCATCAAAGAAAGATGAGAAATTTCTTGAGGTTCCTGTTTTGGGAAAGATTACGGCAGGAATTCCGATAACTGCTGTTGAGCAGCATGACGGTGATACATTTGCATTGCCTATGGCTTTTGCAAAGAACAAGGATTTGTTTATGCTCAAGGTTTCGGGAGAATCAATGATAAACGCAGCTATTCTTGACGGGGATTATATAATTGTTCAGCAGCAGCCGTCTGCGGACAATGGGGATATAGTTGCAGCACTGGTGGACGGTGAGGACGCAACGGTTAAGACTTTCTATAAGGAAAAGGGACATTTCAGACTTCAGCCGGAAAATGATACGATGAAACCTATTATAGTGGATGAGGTATCTATTTTAGGCAAGGTCATAGGCGTTTTCAGAAAAATGTAACTAAATATAGTGTATACAAATGAAAAGCCTATATTGAATTACACCAAATGTAGAAATATACCGAATTTCACTTGAAATTACGGATATTGTGTGTTATAATAAGTATGTATTGGAATTGTTTAAAAGGTTTTTGAAACGATATTCGGAAAGGGGCTGATGACAGCCCTTTTCCTATGGAAAGCCTAAGATATAGAAGGGAGTTACTATAATGGGATATAAAAGATTATTTACATCAGAGTCCGTAACAGAAGGACATCCGGATAAAATATGTGACCAGATTTCAGATGCAATTCTTGATGCTATTATTGAAAAAGATCCAATGGCAAGAGTTGCGTGCGAAACAACCTGTACAACAGGTATAATTTCGATAATGGGCGAGATTACAACATCATGCTATGTTGATTTCCCGAAGATTGCAAGAGAAACAGTTATTGAAATCGGATACGATAGAGCAAAGTACGGCTTTGATGGTACGACCTGTGCGGTTGTAACTGCAATCGACGAGCAGTCGCCGGATATTGCACAGGGTGTAAATTCGGGTTATGAAAACCGTGAGCAGGGCGGAGATGACAGTGAAAATTCAACGGGTGCCGGAGACCAGGGAATGATGTTCGGCTATGCCTGCGATGAGACACCGGAATTAATGCCGATGCCGCTTACTAACATATCCATCGCACCGGAAGTGCGGAATACGGCA
>USPO01000347.1 GCA_900556575.1 uncultured Eubacteriales bacterium | reverse complement strand
ATACCATAGTTTTTTGCTGCTGCCGTATAGCCGTAGAACCAGTCGTTTTCCGATACATCATCAAACGACTTTTCCGATACTAAAGGCAGTCCCAATGCTTTTACGGCAATTGCCGCAAACTCTGCTCTTGTCATTGTACTGTCCGGCTCAAACTCCGACTCACTTTTTCCGTTTATTATTCCTCTTGCTGCGAGTGCCTCTATTTTTTCTTTATCCTTATGACTTTTTATATCATTAAATGTCTTTTCGTTGTAAATTATTTCTTGTTTTTTTACGGCAATATTTCTATTTGGAAGTCCTTCATTATTTTCAGAATTATTTTCTGCTTTTTTTATATCACTCATATCATAGAGTGCATTTTTCCCGCTATAAAATCTATCTGCTGCCGCAAGTGCATATAATGCCTGCTCGGTTGCCATTTGATTTTCTCCGCTGCCGCTCATTGTATGCTTAAAGCTGCCGTCGTTCTGCTGATAACTCAGCAATGCGTCCACAATATTAATCCCGTTCTTCGTAAAAGCATCTGAATCCGGAGATACACCGACAGCTGTAAGTGCTGTTATAACTTGTGCTATACTCTCCGAACATTCATCTCCGTATGCGGAATATGTTCCGTTGTCATTCTGTTTCTCCGATAAAAACTCCAAAGACTCATTAACCGCTGTAAGAACGTTTTCATCGTCAGTAAACCCCGCAAGTGCCTGTATTGCCATTGCCGTAATATCAATCTCTGACGGTAATTCTCCCGTGAAAGACCAGCCGCCATCCTCATTTCTGCTGTTTAAAATTTCATTAATATAATATTTCTTTAAATTCTCTGTTTCTTCGGAACTGTTTATTATATAATTTCCGCTGTTAAGTGCAATTAATGCATATATCGCTCCGTTTATACCTTGAAAAGTTACATTCTCTTTTTCGGCAAGCGGTTTTACAAGGTCATATCCGCCTATATTCTGTGGATTTTCACCTATTGCTGTCAATCCGAGAATTACTCTTGAATATTCCGTGTATTTTTTTTCGCTTAATACTCCGTCACATTTTTTCACATATTCAACCACATTATTGTAATAAATATTATAGTATTCCATCGGAACATTGTAGCCGCTGCGGCTTAGTCCTATAACCGCCCATTCTCCGCCTATTGAACCTACCTGTGGATTTGCAACCGCATTATATGTATACTCTGCCGCTTTGTTCATTGCGGAACTAACTTTGCTTTCTGATACCGTATCAGTTACAGCTGTCTGCCATGTGGTATTATTTGTTTCAGCCGATACTGATATTGTTCCCACTGTCATCGATGCCGCAATAGCTAAGCTTAACATGATTAATGTAACTTTTTTCATATTATTTTCCTTTCTAATATACGCCAAATGCGAGCAGTCTTTATATGACTGTTCGCATTTGATACAATCTATTTAATATTTTGCAACTTCAGCCGCTGTAACAGGTTCCATATTGTTTAATGTATTCCATACAGTAATTATATCACCGTTTTCTGCCTTCTTATCCGATACTGCTTTTCCATCGTTAAAATCAAGCTTAGAGGTTTGAGCAGAAACAAATCTTTTCTCCTCATTATACTTTGCTATTACCAAATCTGCACTTGTTACATTATCAAGCTTAACCTCAACTGTACCATCTTCACTAATACTAAACGGTGACTGATACACGGTTACAATACAAATCGGTGCAACTATCGGATTTGTTTCATTTACAAATCCCTGTGCCGTTACTACATATGTTCCCGGTTCATCAAACTTCAAGCTCGTTTTTCCGTTTGCATCTATACTTGTTTCCAGCGGCTCACTTATGCTTCCGTCTGCATTTACTGTATTTATTGTTATTGCATTTTTGTCCGATGTTCCGTCTACAGGACTCTCTACTGTCTGCCAGTTTTCGTCATATCCCGACATTGTAAGCGTCAAATCAAAGCTTTCTCCCGTCTTAACTGTCTTTTCCTTTGCATCAAAGAACGTATACTTATCACTGTATCCCGCTGTATCCTGATAGAAGAATAATTCTGCACTGTCTCCGTCATTTATTACTGCCTGATTTGATGCTGCCGATGACTTTGAATTGATATAATATCCCGTTGCACTTGCAGGATTTTGATACATTGTTGTCAAAAATCCATAGTCATTCACAGCTAAATACTGACTTGCTGTTTCCTTGGTAAACTTATCTCCGTACTTTTCCTTTGAGGCTGTTACCAATGCATCTAAAAATGTAGGCTCATCTATGTCTTTGGCTATTACATCATATCCGTATTCCTCGGCTATTCCGTCCGTTACCGTCATATAATGCGGTACATCTATAAATTCTCCGTCCTTCTGGGCAGCATACAGAATATTTACTGACTTCGGTTCTT
>USPO01000346.1 GCA_900556575.1 uncultured Eubacteriales bacterium | reverse complement strand
AAGACTCAACGCACAGAATATTTTTCAATATTCCGTCGTCTGATGCGGTCAAAGCGTATACAAAAAACGGTGAGCTTATAGATGCCAAAGGCGATATAGCATATCCCGAAAGCAATGATTTTGATTTTTCATTTATCGGTGCAGGAACAGGTGCTGACAACAGCAACGGCATTTCCTACGGAACAAAGGGGTCCGGCGGTCAGTTCGAGGTTGTTATACCCGAATCGGCATTTAGCAGCTTAAATGTAAGCTCCTTTAGAATAGCTCTCGACTTTTCCGGTTATGCATTGAATGAAGACGGCGTTCCCAAACTTGACGATAATAATCAATGGACAAAAACCGACTCACCTACTTCAGCAGAAGAAAACAATAAGGTTTTAATTTCAAATTCAATTACAGATGAGAATGGAGCTCCAAGCGGCACAGTAGTTGACCGAAACGGAGAAAAAGCCTATAAATATACCTTCTCATGGGATGGAAGAGATGCTTACGGAAACATTGTTCCGGCAGGCGAATACAGCAGTGCTGTAAAGGCATCATGGGAAATCGGTTCTGCACACTTCCCTCTTCTCGATGTAGAAAACATGGAAAACGGTATCAAGGTCAAAAGACTAAACTTTGAAGACGAAAATGCAGACGTTGTTTATTATAATAACGAAGCCTCTCCGGAGGACGGTTCATCTACTGCATGGTACTTCAAGAAGGCAAAGAAGGACACTGTAAGTGTAATCGCAGACGGACAAAATGCCATAAACGGAATAAGCACCAATTTTGATGACAGCACAAAGAGCGGTGTAATGAGTTATGATAAAAAGCGTGGTGACAGAACACTTCTTGATATGTGGTCAAGCTACACCTTAGATACAAATAAATCAATACAAATAGGTATAAATGAACCTGATGAAACAAATGAAGAGGTTTCCGACGCATATGTTTCATTTGTTGCAGAAAACGGTACTACAAGTCTGTCGCAGCCTTTTGATAAATCTCATGTAAAATACGGAAGCACAATAATTAATGATTTCAGTACAACAGGTAATTCCGGAAACACAAAACTGTACGGAAATACAATTTCAACCGGCTTTACTGCAAAATATCAGAAGAAGGGTTCAGACTCCGCTTCTCAGAAAATAGTATTTAACTGGGATATAACAATTCCTAATGACGGAACGTATATCAAACTAAACGACAGCAGCAATCCTCTTATGAATGTTGACGACTCACCTATTTTAAGTGACAGTGAGGATATTGTAAATAAGGGCAGTATATATAAAACCTCGCAAAGCAGTGGCAGCACAATAAAGCTTACATATGATACCGGTGTTGTTATCACCGGAACAGCCGATATATCAATTGTTACCGGCTTAGTCATAGACAATCTATATGCACCGAATGCTTCAGCTGTTGTTAGTCATGATGATAACACAGACGAATATACAAGCATTGAAAATACATCTGTTGATGCTGACAGCTTAGATATTTACAAAAACAATTCCGTCATACTCTCGTCTGGCAATTACTCCCTTTGGAAGGCTTATGCTCCTGCCGCTCTGCTTTTCATACAGCGCCACACAGGAGGCAGCATGCTTATCCTCAAGGTCTTTCGCTCCACACAGCTTTTTAAGGATATCATATATGACGCTCTTACAGATAACCGGATGTTCATTCACTATCTCATTTTTCACATGAATACCGGACGAATCGGAAGTGACATATATCCCTTCTGCCTTTGATGTCTGCATTTTAATATAGTCATCTATCTGAGCCATCCTCTCGGCGTATTTGCAGATATTCGACACCGTGCCCTCATTTACATGCTCTTCAAGACACGGTATGACCCTGAGCCTTATTGCATTCCTCGCATAAGTATCCTCAAAATTCGTTTGATCCGTACAGTATGATATATTATTGTCCGAAAGCCATTTTTCAATCTCATTTTTTGAGACACACAGTAACGGTCTTATTATGCCTCCCGCTGCCGGCTCCATGCCTCTTGTGCCTGCCACCGATGATCCTCTGGCGATATGGAAAAGCACTGTCTCCGCCTGATCATTCTGGTGGTGTGCCACCGCAGCAGCTCCCTTGATACCCATCGGGAGATTATCAATATTTTCACGAAATGCACCGTATCTGAGAAGCCTTCCCATTTCCTCCTCACCACAGCCCCGCTCCTTTGCAAGCCTTGGTACATCATAGCAGTATTCTTTGTATTCTATGCCCTGCTCTTCACACAGCGCTTTACAGAAAGCAGCGTCCGAATCCGCCTCTGCGCCCCTTATTCCGTGATGTACATGCACAGCCATAAGCTGCGTTCCACAGCCCTTACGCGTTTCAGTTATATATTTTTTCAGCATTAAAAGAAGGCATACGGAA
>USPO01000345.1 GCA_900556575.1 uncultured Eubacteriales bacterium | reverse complement strand
TGTACCCGAACCGCTCTCTCTTGAAACAACATTTATTGCACTGCTTGCCTTAAACGCTCCGTTTGAAGCTGTGCTGCTGCCCGAATTGTCTGTTGACGATGAACCGCAGCCTGCCAATGAAGCTGCCGCAAGAATAACTGCTGTTGAAACTCCTAAGATATTTAACTTTTTCATTTTTTGATTTCTCCTTTTATTTGAATACCGATGTTTTTTACATCTCATCTCTGATTACAGATAACATTATACTATAACAAAGTAAATTTGTATTCAAATGAGTCTTAAAGATTTCTAAATGTTTGTAATTTGTTATTAAGGAATGTAAAGTGTATGTAAAGGCTGAATATTTTTTATATTTTTGGTCAATAATATTTACATATATGAAGAAAGGCTGATTTTATATGGATTACGGACTCACTTTAACCGGCGGAGGAGCAAGAGGAGCTTACCATGCCGGGGTTTACAGGGCATTGCATGAAATGAAAATTCCAATCTCCGCCGCAGTCGGAACATCTATCGGTGCTGTAACAGCCGCACTGATTTCTGCCGGAGAAAACAAAAATATACGGCGTATATGGAATTATCTCTCTCTTGAGGTTATTACAGGTAAAAAATACCCCTCATTCAACTGTAAAACCGACTATGTGAAAAATCTGCTCGATTCTATAATAGATGAAAATAAAATAAGAAAATCAAAAATACATCTTGGATTTGTTATAATGTGTCCCTACGGAAACAAACTTGAAGAGCTTTTTATTGAAGATATTCCATGCGGAAAGCTGACGGACTACCTTACGGCAGCTGTATGTCTGCCCGTATTTAAAGCAAAGATAATAAACGGAATTAAATACATTGACGGCGGCATACTTGATAATGCCCCATTCGGTATGCTTATTAAAAGCGGCTGCAAAAACATAATACTATCCGATGACCACGGAATAGGACGTGAACGAAAAATTTCGGAACATGATATTCATCTTATACGAATAAGGCTCAAAAAGCCATACGGAGGAATATTAAATTTCAATCGTGACATCATACGCCGAACAATTTTGCAGGGATATTTTGATTGCCTGCACGAATTTGGTGCTGTTTCGGGTGATATTTATGCCTTTGAAAACAGCGACTACCTGCATTCCATACGTCTTTACGGACGTGAACGAATTAAATTACTTGAAAAACGTGCCTTAAAGCTTGGGATAAACCCGATGTATAAATTCAGCATTTCCGCACTGGCAGAGCGTGTAAACCTGCTTGAAAGAAGATTAAAATAAACATAAAATAACCATCCCTCATTAAAGCCGATGGATGGTTATTTTAATCTTCTTTCTTACAATATTATATGTTTTTAATTTCTGAACACTATCTCGCCTGTTTCAACATTCATAGATTCTACAATTGCGAGTGATTCAAGCTGATAACCCATTGAACGAATTTTTTCTCCGCCTATCTGATAACCCTTTTCTATTGCTATACCGATGCCCTCAACTGTCGCACCCGATTCCTCAACTATTTCCAAAAGACCTGTCAACGCACAGCCGTTTGCAAGGAAATCATCTATTATAAGAACATGATCCTCAGGGCTTAAATACTTCTTTGATACGATAACCTCGTATACCTTCTTATGAGTAAAAGACTCAATCTTTGTTGTATAATTCTTTCCGTCAAGATTTACACTCTTTGATTTCTTTGCGAATACAACCGGTACTCCGAATTCCTGTGCTGCAATTGCGGCAATTCCTATTCCGCTTGCCTCAATCGTAAGGATTTTATTTATCTTCTTATCAGCAAAAAGCCTTTTCCACTCCTTAGCCATCTGTGTGAACAGTTCAATATCCATCTGATGGTTAATAAAGCTGTCCACCTTCAAAACATTTCCCTCACGCACCTTACCGTCTCTCTGTATTCTTTCCTCAAGCAGTTTCATAATATATGTTTCCTTTCTGGTATGTTGATTGATATATCCGTACTTATGACCATATGCTTTCACATATGCCGTATAGTTTGCTACTATTATAACACATATTCCGACAAAAATAAACCATAAAATTAGATAATTTTTCAGAAAATTTTTATGTTTTTTTGATTTTGTCAGTAAATTATCAATAAATGTATATTTGTATTGTACATATCAAGTGCAAAAATTATATGATATAAAATCGGAATAAAGTACGGCTTGGTATAAAAACATCGTATGTTATTTTATATAAATTTCTCTTGCAATTTTGCCGAATATATGATAAAATAAAAGAAAAAGGAGGATTACGAAATGGGAAAGCGTTTTATAAAATGCAAGACTGATGTTGTCTTCCTATTGTAATGTTTGTGTCACCCCTTCAGTCACGCAAACGTGACAGCTCCCCCGAAAGGGGAGCCTTTGCGGTATATTTTTTGCGATTGGTGGGT
>USPO01000344.1 GCA_900556575.1 uncultured Eubacteriales bacterium | reverse complement strand
CTTTATGCGGTCTGTGCATTTTGCTACAGCCTCATGCATTTTCTCAATAATAAACCAAATTATATTATACACCAAAACAGTACTTATGTCAATGTAAAATATCGCTAAAATGCCGTTTTATCGGCAAAAAATCAGCAAAGATGAGCTTTTCATACGTTAAAAGGGACAGGCTTTTTACTGCCTGTCCCTTTGATATATACATTATTATAATGTAATTGTAACTATATTCTCTTCCGATACACCGCCGGCTGTAAGAGCATTCTTTGCATTATCCTCGTTTGTCGGTGCTGTTACTGTACTGTCTGTTAATATTGAAGTTCTGTTGAACTTCTTAACCTCCATTGAAGGTGTCATAAATGTCTTTTTCATGTTAATCTTCCTCCCTATTATTCTACTTCAAGGCTTGCTGATATGCCATCTGCACCTGCTGCCTTTGCTTCATCTGATTCAAGATTTACAATAAGACCGCATTTAATTTCAATACCACCGTTAACAGTTACATTTATAGGTTCTGCCTTAACTGTCTTACTACCAACAGTTGCTGACCATGTAAGCTTTGTTACTGTATTGCCGTTCGGTGCTACAATTCCCGTGTATGCAACTGCCGGATTGCCTTCTGCCGTATCATATGTTGATGGTGTAATTATTGTTGAAGGTGTCGGAGCAATAGTTGGCTCTGTTGTCGGTGCAGCCGTTGGCTCTGCTGTCGGTGCAGCCGTTGGCTCTGTTGTCGGTGCAGCCGTTGGCTCTGCTGTCGGTTCAAATTCAAAACCAAGGAATGTACCTGTAGTTCCTCTTGCATAAAGCATATATTCTACTCCTGCCTCTAAGGATAACGTCTTAGTTCCTATTGCATAACCTCCATTGCTAACTTGTTCTGACTCTACCCATACACCACCTTCTAAATCTTTATACTTACCGTCAACCACTTTTGCAAATTTCATATCTTTACCATCATTAACAGTAAATACTCCGCTACCACCATTATCTGCTTGTCTTCTATAATAAATAGTTACATCTCCACTCTTTTTAACTGTAAACATAAGCGGTGTAGAACCACTCTTCTCCGTATATAGAGCATCTGACTGGTTTATTTTGTCTATTCTTACATTCATGGAATGGGTAAAACTTTTACCATTAATAGTTGTTATCAATCCTCCCAGTGTAGTTCCATAAACACTCTTAACTGTTAAATTGTCATCATCAACATAAGTAGTTCCAGCAGCTACCGGTGTATCTTCGTTTACCACAAAACTTGTTACAGAATTACTCTCTGCATATGCAACTATTGCATTTGCTTCAACCCCTGTATTACTTCCAGCATACGCTGCAAAAGGTATTGCCATGGATGCAAAAACCGCTGCTGCTGAAGCAATAGCTACTATTTTCTTCATTTTCATAATAAAAAACCTCCGTTTCTTTATGTATACTCCCCGCTGTATCTTTCGTATAAAAAGGAAAGCTTTTCGGCAAGGTGTATTTAAATAAATTATAGACCTCTTTCCCCATGGTATTTATATACCACTAACAATAATTTTACCATTCAATACCATAAAAGTCAATACCTTTACTCAAAAATCACAAAAAAACCTTTGTATACAAAGGTTTTTAAGCTATTCTGTACAATATATCAGTAATCAGATGACGAAATATCCTTAACCGGTTTAATTTCATGCATAAATCCGTCAAGTCTTACAGTGCATATATCGCCGCCAATTATTTTTCCATCTGCCACTATAACATTTGCCCTAACTCCGTCAATTCCTCCCGGATAGTTTTTTATCTCGTAGGTATATCTCATTCCCTCCTTTCCCTCGTAGTCTGTCAAGTCAAATCCCGCCTTTTTCTGAATTTCGTTATATGCCGCAAACACAGCGTCGAGCGGCTTGGGTATAATTATTCTGCTATGTTCTATGGGGCGGTTTGATATTTCATATCCGTAGCTGTTCAGAAATGCATTAATATCACTCCCTCCCCCGTCCGCAAATACGATAAAGCACACCGACAAAATAACTATCATAACGACAGCGAGAACATAATACTTCAAATTTCCGTTCATAGTTTCCCTCCTTACAGCAGCACCGACAATACTCTTATCTATATTTTATGCTTGCTATAAATAAAAATTTCAAATTTTTCTTGTTTAAAATTATTTTTCTGAGGTATACTAAAGGCAAAGGAGTTGAAAACACATGAACAAAATTTCATTAATACTTGTAATAATCGGAGCAATAAATTGGCTGCTTGTCGGACTTTTCCGCTTTGACTTGGTAGGCTGGATTTTCGGCGGTCAGGCATCATTATTCGCCCGAATTATCTTTACAATAGTCGGACTTGCCGGGCTTTGGTGCATTACATTCCTGTTTAACGGTTTGAAGCCGGCAAAAAGTGATTAAACGCTCTGCGTT
>USPO01000343.1 GCA_900556575.1 uncultured Eubacteriales bacterium | reverse complement strand
GAAGAAGCGGAAAAGGCAACAGAAGCTCCGACAGATGAGGAAACATCCGCTCCGGAAGACTCGGCAACCGAGGCTCCGGCAGATGCGTCCGCTGCAACAGAAGCTCCGGCACAGCAGTAATTCAAATCGATTATATCGGGATTTTTGCATAGGCTATAACGTTTATGCAAAAATTCCGTTTTTTTATTGCAAAAAAACTTTACTTTGTCAAAAAAACATCAATCAATCTTAATTTTTTTATAAATCTTGCATAAAAATCTTGCATTTTCATTAATTATAGTGTATAATAGAATTATACAATTTTAACGTTAGGGGGCATTCATATGTTCAAATTTAAAGAAAACACAGACTTTGACCTTATAGGCATGGGAGAGGTAATGCTTCGTCTTTCACCTCCGAATAAGGAAAAGATTTCACAGAGTGAAACCTTTGAGAAAAATGCCGGCGGCAGCGAACTTAATGTTGTATCCGGTGCGGCTATGCTCGGTTTAAGAAGTGCTATCGTCACAAAAATTCCGAAGAATAAGATGGGACACTTTATCAGAAACAAGGTTCGTTACGGAAATGTAAGCGATGATTACTTAATCTATGACCTTTCGGACAGCAAGCGTCTCGGATTATACTACTATGAAAGCGGTGTTTATCCGCGTAAATCATCTGTTATTTATGACAGAGCAGCATCATCAATGTGTTCACTCGATATTTCGGAAATTGACCCGTCAATTTACGGCAAGACAAAGATTTTCCATATTTCTTCAATTACACTTGCTCTTGACCCTCATTTAAGAGAAGTTGCCCTTGAGATGATTAAGCGTTTCCATGAACAGGGTGCTTTAATCTCATTCGATGTAAACTACCGTGCTGCATTATGGAGCGAAGAAGAAGCAAGAGCCGTTATCGAGGCCATATTCCCATACATAGACCTTCTATTTGTGTCGGAAGAAACATCGAGACGTATGCTTCAGAGAACGGGTACACTTGAAGAAATCATGAAGGGCTATGCCGATGATTACGGCTGCAAGCTCATTGCTACGACCCGCCGTGAGGTTGTCAGTCCAACACGTCACAACTTCAATTCAAAAATCTACTGCGAGGGCAAGTTCTATGAAGAAGCTCCTTACAAAGAAATCGAAGTTATCGACAGAATAGGTTCGGGAGACGCATATCTTGCCGGTGTACTTTACGGTCTTATTAAAGACAGAGATATTACAAGAGCATTAGAGGTCGGCAATGCATTATCAGCTGTTAAGAATACCGTAAACGGAGATATGTCGGCAAGCTCGATAGATGAAATCAGAGCCGTTATAAACTCACACAAGGCAACAGGTCATCAGGACGAAATGGTGAGATAAAAACCTGATAAAACAAGATGAAACAAGATAAAACTGAGCTGCATATAAATTGAGTCCGTAATATCATGACAACCGGATATGCAGCTTAGCTCTGCATTACATAAGAATCCCTCTAAAGGGAGAATTTTGTTGTTTGTATTTATAAACAGAAAGGGTATGAAAAAATGGCTTTAAACGTTATCAATGAGGCAAAAAGATGTCTTAACTGCAAGAAACCTATGTGCCGCACCGGATGTCCTATTAATACATCCATTCCCGATGTTATTCAGATGTTTCTTCACGGCGAAATAAACGAAGCGGGTAAAACTCTCTTTAACAACAATCCGCTTTCAATGATTTGTTCACTCATATGTAACCACGAAAATCAATGTGAGGGACACTGTGTTATGAACAGAAAAGGCGCTCCGGTTCAATTTTCAAGTATAGAAAATTACATATCTTCAAACTACTTTGACAAGTTAAAGTTTGAGAACATTCCCAAGAACGGAATTAAAGCCGGTATTATAGGTGCCGGTCCCGCAGGAATTACAATTGCAATTATTCTTGCACAAAAGGGATATGATATAACAATATTTGAATCAAAGGACAAGATTGGCGGTGTTCTGCGCTACGGTATTCCGGAATTCAGACTCCCCAAGAACATAATCGACAAGTACCGTGACAAGATGGAAAGTCTGGGCA
Organism: uncultured Eubacteriales bacterium; assembly: GCA_900556575.1. Taxonomy (GTDB): domain Bacteria; phylum Bacillota; class Clostridia; order UBA1381; family UBA1381; genus UMGS1958. The sequence goes on along the minus strand of USPO01000343.1, from coordinate 387 downwards.
TTAAAATCCGTCCCAACACAGCTATCGGAACAACCATTACGGTTGACGATATGTTCCGTGACGGCTATAAGGCTATATTTATCGGTACAGGCGTATGGAAACCGAATATGCTTCATATAAAGGGCGAAACACTCGGAAACGTACATTTCGCAATCAACTATCTTGTAAATCCGGATGCATATAATCTCGGAAAGAGCCTTAATATTATTGGTGCCGGAAATGCCGCAATGGACGTTGCAAGAACCGCACTCCGTCATGGCTGCGAAAAGGTAACTGTATTCTCAAGAAATGACCATCTTGCCGCATCACCTCGTGAGGTTGAATACGCAAAGATTGACGGTGTTGAATTTGTAGTTCACGTTGAACCTGTAGAAATTGTTGACAAGG
>USPO01000342.1 GCA_900556575.1 uncultured Eubacteriales bacterium | reverse complement strand
AATCATATAATCAATATGCCAGTTTTTTTATTTAAATATAAAAAAATATATTTTGTTCTTTTTTATCCCCAAAAATTAAACGGTATATTCGTATTATATATTGCAGGCAGTGATAAAGACTGTCTGCCGATGGTCATTAAGATAGTGCAGGGTACCAGGCATTTCTTAAATGACTAACAATCCCCATATACAACACAAGGGCGGCACAAATGTGCCGCCTTAACACTCAAGAAGAGGATATTTAGAAAACAAGTTTGATATAGGACTGTATATTTTTTATATAGATGCTGATTATAGGTTTCCTAATAAATTAATATTATATATTTAATTAATTATATAACTTCAGATTTTTCTTAAAAGAGGCTATATCGTTATAGCCTACCTGTTCAGCTGCATCTTCTATTGACATACCATCGGATATGAATTTTTTCGCAGTACTGATGCGGACTTCACGTTTCATCTGTGAAAAGGTTTTGCCGTAATGCTTTTTCAGAAATCGAAGAAGCTGGCGGCGGCTGAGATTTAATTCACTGCTCATTTCATCCTCTGTAAGCGTAGCATAGCTGTGTCTGAAGCGATATTCTATCTTATTCATTCTTTGATTATCGGATACAAGAAACTTATCTGAGGTATAAGCTCCGCCGTTCTCATAACATCTTATTAAGGTTATTAAAAGCAGGGATAAAATATTATTTATGGCGGAAGAACATCCGAGAGGCTTAAGATTAATTTCATCAGCGAGACCTTCAAATATTGTTTTAAAGATTCCGGAGTCTATACCGACCCACAGACCTGTATTTTGTAAAATCCTGCTCATTTCGGTGTCTTTCTTGTTTTTTTGCTTTGATATTTCAAAACCAAGGCAGTATTCTTCAAGAGGTTCTTCATCTGATGTAAGCTGTGCGTGACGTATAGCCGCACCTGTCATGAAAACACAATTTTCAGACAGTAAATATTCATTATTTTCAGCAATCAGCTTACCTTTCCCTCCGCATATAAGATGAAACTCATAGAAAAACTTACTGTGTGAATGTTCCAAAACGTTATGTGTAAATGTATCGCTATGAAAATCAATTATGTTTATTTTAAGATTTTCAAATTTGAAATTTATATATTGGTTTCCGAGTTTTACTTTTTTATACATCAATTATCCTCCATAAATTATTATAGTTATCATTTTAACATAATACAAAATCAAAGTCAAGGTAAATGAGACATATTTATTAAAAAGTAGTCATATAGGCATATTTACATGATAGTACATTTTTGATATAATAATTATACAATTAATCAGGAAATTACCTGTGAAATTTAAATCTAAGCAATGTTCTTGCTTTTTAAAACAGGACTTGAGGCAGATTGCAATCTGCAATTAGAGTATAATTAATTAAAACGGAGGGTGAACAGAATGAAATTAAAATGTGTCAGTTCAGCAATTATTTGTTCCTTTGCTGCTGCGGCTGTAACCGTATCGGTATCTGCGGCGGAAACGAGCTATGTAACAAAAGAGGATAACGGAAGGATAACATGGGATATAGCTTCTTATTGCAATGATAAAGGCTCTAAAAAGGGTGTTGCAGTTAGTAGTTTATCATATGACGAATTGGAAGGATTATATTTTGAAAACTATGATGACATGAAATCATCAAACTATTTTATGAATAGTGGACGAATGGAGTTATACGCAAATAACGCAATTGTTTATACACCGTCATACAGCGGAACAATTACAATAACCGGACTTTCGAAGAAGAAGGAAGGGACAAGATATATAAAAGCTGCTGCCGGATCATATGATGCTGCAAGCAATAGTGAGGCATTAATAGAAACAAAAGATACAACTTCAAAGGATGTATCTTTTGATGTAAATGCCGGAGTCAGCTATTATATAATCGGAGCGGGTACTGCTATAACAAAGCTTGTTTATACTCCGGAAACAGTTACACAATATTGGAGTTTTGATGCAGCTTTAAATGATGTAAAAGATTTGATGCTCAAAGTAAATGCAAGTAAAGATGGTAAGACAGAAACAGGCAGAAAAGCTATGTTAGATTTAATTACAACGGAGGTTTATGGTGAGGCGGATGCTGAATTTACTGTGAAATTAACTGATATTCCTGCCGGATTTACTGTAAACAGCGTAACGGTGGAATAATGGAGGTATTTGAATATGAAAAAGAAATTTAAAGAACCGTATATTAATGTCTATCATTTTAAGATGGAGAATATTGTAACAACATCAAGCGGATACACAGGAACAAAATTAGATTCAGAAGATGCCCTGTTTCATCAAAAGCGTCTTTGGCAGCTCGGTGCAACGTTATTTCCTCCCGGTGTGCTTCCAGAAATTTGGGACTATACCCAGATTTGCGGTAAGCATCATACACTGGCCGGGTCTTGGCGTAGTTGACGATGTGCGCC
>USPO01000341.1 GCA_900556575.1 uncultured Eubacteriales bacterium | reverse complement strand
CGATGCAGAAATACTATTTATTGTATTTTTCAGGCTTTTCTCGGTATATTCTTGCAAATCGCTGTCAATTGTAAGTACAAGGTAATTTCCCGGTACAGGATCTGTCTTTTCAATAACACCCTGCTCGCCTGAAACTGTACTCAATGTACCCATACTGCCGTCCTTTCCTTTAAGATAGGACTCTGCCCATTGCTCTATTCCCTGCTTTCCGATCATGTCATTCATTCCATAGCCATCCTGCTTCTTCTGCTCGTATTCCTCGGCATTTATCCTGCCTATTCTGCCAAGCAAATGAGTAGCAACACCAGGTTTATCATATTTGCGAACATATGAATTTGTTACCGATACGCCTTTATATTCATCTTTGCTCTCTTTAATTCGTGTTACAACATCAACATTTACATCATCTGCAAGTGTATAAGGTGTTACAGAAGAAAAGCCGCTAAGCTCCGCTTCGTATCTCGCACCAATAACACGCCTTGCCTGATCTTCATTATATGATGAATCTATCTTATATATCTCCTTAAACTTTTGAATTACATCTTCGGCACTCATATCAGGAGTTATATATTTATCCTTATACAGATTATTTTTAAACCATGCTTCCTTTTCATCTTCCGATGAACCATCGCCGTTCTCATCTTCAAACGTAAATTCATAAGGCGCATATGAAATTGGCAGCTTATCATAATATTCACAGCCGTTATTTTTTATCAAAGCAGTTGTTTTTTCTATAACCTTATTTAATTCTACGCTGCTCATTCCTGCTCTTTGGATAACTATCGAATATCCCACTTCATTTGTTACAAGAGGTACTCCATAACGGTCATATATTGCACCTCTCGGAGCTTCCTCGGTTATATTTGTTGTTATTCTATTTTCAGCGATATTTTTATAACTCTTTCCGTTTATTATTTGCAGATTAAACATTTTATATCCTATTGCACACAGCATACCCAATGCTATTACTTTAAGAAGTAAAAATCTGCCTCTACTCTTTGCCATCAGACATCCTCCCTGTATTATTTAGTAATTAATCTTCCCATTATTTTTCTTTTTCCAAAAAGTGTCTTAGAGGCAATAAAATATATTATCATGCCCGCAGCAGTTGTTATAAAGGCCGTTGGCAGTATATGCACAAAAAATGCTTTTACAAACCATTTTACAGATGAATACAGCAAGAGATAGCTTACACTCTCTCCGACTATGGCTGATACAAAAGTCCAAAAAGGTATTTTCGCCAAATGAGGAACATACCTCGGATATTTTCTTGTTCCGAATACTACGGCACCAACATAAGTATAGAATAATACACAGAATGAGAAATTCTTTCCGCTTAATGCTCCTGCAGCAACAGCACAAATTATAGATATAAGCATTGAATTTTTCAGAGTATCTTCTTTTATTGCTACTATAACTACAAACGAAAGTATCAGATCCGGACGGAAACCGAACGGTGCTATATAGTTCATAGATACAGTCTGCAATAGGAAAAGCAAAAATATCCATATAACATATTTCAATACTTTCATATTATTGTACCACCAGTACCTCTCTCAGCCTTGAAAAGTCAACAGTCGGTTCAACATATGCTTCACTTAAATGACCTGTTGTATCACTTTTAACCTCAACAACACGTCCCACAGCATATCCCTGCGGATAAATTCCGCCCGAACCCGAAGTTTCCAAAATATCACCTTCTATAAGGCTGCTGTCATTTTCTATAAAGGATACACGGCAAAGTCCTTTCATACAAAGTTCACCGTCACCCTCCACTACTCCTATATCACCGGTTCTTGAAACTCTTATTCCGGTTGCACTTCCTGTATTTATGATAGAAGAAACAATTGACCAATTTCTTCCCGCACTTACAACTCTGCCGACTACTCCGTCACCGCAGAGAACGCTCGCACCTACTTCAACTCCATCTAATGTTCCCTTATTAATCTCTATCGTATCATACCAGTTATTAGCAGAATATGCTATTACAGATGCCGCAACGGTATCATAATCGTCCATGCTGTTTTTTAAATCAAGCAATGCACGGAGTCTTTCATTTTCCTCACGATATTTCAAAGAGTCCATGCTGTTCATTTTCTCTTCGTTTAGTTCTCTTTCAAGCTTTTCATTTTGTTCCTTATATCCTTGAGCTTCCCATATAAAGCTTGTAAATCCATTAATTTTTGAGGATACATATGCCGCACCGCTCTGAAACGGCGAAAAAACTGAACGAATTGCATTTGAAACCGGATTTGAACCAGTGAAATGAACCACAAGAATACAAACAGCGGTCGCACCTGTTACTATAAGAGCAGGGATAACTCCCTTTTTCTTAATAAACGTCATTTATTCTCTACGTCCCTTCGCTTTTTCAATAAGGCGGTTTATATTCGAAAGTGCCTTTCCCGTACCTACCGCAACGCAGTCAAGCGGATACTGTGCTACAT
>USPO01000340.1 GCA_900556575.1 uncultured Eubacteriales bacterium | reverse complement strand
GACTCATCGACTACATGGGGAAAAGTAAGATGCGATATGGGACATGAAGAACCGTTCAATCTTTCCATGATAGGAATAGGCAATGAGCAATGGTATATAAATGGTAATCAGTGGTATGACCGCTACGAAGCGTTTGAACAGGAAATACATAAGGTATATCCTGATATTAAGCTCATTTCAACATCCGGACCGTCTGCAAGCGGAACATCGTTTGATGAGGCTTGGAAGTGGATAAGAGAAAACAGCTCTAAAAATGACAGTTTTACTTATGCTGTAGACGAGCATTATTATATGTCACCAGAATGGTTCTTGGCAAATGACACGCGTTATGATAAGTATGACAGAAACACAAAGGTATTTGCCGGTGAATACGCGGCACATACTACGCTTACAGGAGCTGCGGAAAAAAAGAATAATTTAGAGAGCGCAATCGCCGAAGCTGCGTTTATGACCGGACTTGAAAGAAATGCTGATGTTGTCTATATGGCTTCATACGCGCCGTTATTCGCAAGGCTTAACTATACACAGTGGGCGCCGGATATGATATGGTTTAATGATGTGGCAAGCTATGTTTCGCCGACTTATTGGGTACAGAGTATGTATATGAACAATAACGGTGACTATACACTAAAAAGCACAGTAAACGATAATTATGAAAAAGTGTATCAGTCAGTTTCGTATGACAAAGAGAGCGGAGACATAATTGTAAAAATGATTAACCCATACACAACAGAGAAAAAGAGTAATATTGTAATTGATTCGGGATTTACTCTTACAGGAAAAGCCGACGTTGAAATGTTAAAAGGTGATAGTCTTACAGACGTGAACAGTATTTCAGCTCCAGATAATATAGCGCCTGAAAAGACAACAATAGATATATCAAATAACACTGATTATATCTTACCTCATCTGTCGTTCACGGTAATGCGTGTGCATACAAACTCGCAGCTAATTAGATTGGCTGATTGCCGTGCAGATAAGGGCATTTTTAAATATGAACTTGAATCTGGCGGCGATATATCGGAGTATGACATTTACACGGCATTATACGATAATGATGGTAAACTTGTTAACGTGTGGAAAAATGAATTAAGCGGCACAGCAAATATTGATATGGGCGCAGACTATGACATCAAGGTTATGGTATGGGAGAAAAACAGCATGAAGCCTGTGTGCGAAGCTATTGAACAATCTGTAAATACCGCCGAAAAGATAACTGAATATAAATATCTGTTTACAGATGATAAGGTAGTCAAGACATCCGGAAGCGCATCAAGCGGTGATGTATATGAATGGACAATTACATCTGCACCGCAGTATTTCTATATTGATAACATTGATTTCGATGCCGTTGAGTCAATTACAATAAGATCAGGTTATCAATCAAATTCAGCCGTAACATCTGTATATGCTTATGATAACGACGGAAACTATGTAAGCGAAAATGAGCTGAAAAAGTTTGTGACAAACCCGACTCCGCTTGGAAATCCGATTGGTACAATCGCTGATACAAAAACAGCAACGTGGGGATATAGGACCGGAGTAATAGGCAGAAACAACGTGACAATTTCAGAGGGCTCAAACTATACCCTGTCGGATACGTCAAAAATTCTGGATATACCGTCAGGAACGGGTAAAAAAGCTCTGATTGTTGGTATAACAGGAAATATAGGCGAAAAAGGATATTTTGATTATATCACCGTTAAATACAATAAAGAGGTTGACGCGCCAATGCCAGTTATAGAGAGTATCACAGGTGAAGGTATTAAAGATTTCACAGTAGAGATAAATCAATCAGATAAATCAATTTTAATTCCGGTTATTCCGGGAACAAATCTCAATACATTAAAACCCGAAATTAAGATGAGCGGCAACGCTTCTGTAAAACTTACATCGGGAACATGGAAAGACGGACAGCTTACGATTTCTTACGGAGACGAAAGCGAAGTGTGGAGTATTAAGGCTGAGGACAGAGGAAACCCTGTGCTGAACGGATATTATGCTGATCCTAACCTTTGTATATTTGGCGATACGTTTTATCTCTATCCCACAACCGATGGCGGAACAGGGTGGAACAGCAGTTCGTTTAAGGCATTTTCATCAAAGGATTTGATAAACTGGAAGGACGAGGGTGAAATTCTGAGCCTTAAAGACGTTTCATGGTCAAGCGGAGTTTACGCATGGGCGCCTACCGCAGTTGAAAAGGACGGCAAGTATTATTACTACTACAGCGGAACGCAAAGTATAGGCGTGGCGGTTTCGGATAGTCCGACAGGACCCTTTGAGGATCCGTTAGGAGAAGCGTTGATCAACAATCATACACCGAATTGTGCAGATGTCATATGGATTTTTGATCCTGCAGTTCTGGTGGATGATGACGGAAGAGCATATCTTTATTTTGGCGGAGGTGTTCCTGGCATATGTTTTTCACCTTGGCTTTGTTCCGGCGCTGATGCTGG
>USPO01000339.1 GCA_900556575.1 uncultured Eubacteriales bacterium | reverse complement strand
CGGCACTTCTGCTTGCCCAGTAATAGTAGTCCATTGATAAACGGCTGTTTGCCGTATCGTTAAAGCCTGCCTTTTGACGCTGTGCAAGAACAGTAGGTGCGACTGTGTTCATCCATTCGTTTATGCCTGTGTTAAGGTCGATGTAAGCAATGTCATTTGCACCTTCAGCGAGCTTTTCGTCAACGTATTCCTTTGCTGCGGCCGCCATTGCGGCATTGCTGTTATTCCATGTGCCTGCTGACGAATCCCAGAATGAGCTTGAGTGTCTTTCGGTTGTGCTTACCACAACTAAGTATGCACCCTTTTCATGGGCGGCTTCATAATAGCGCGGGAGATTTTTCTTTAAGCTGGCTGTGCTTTCACCGTTAAATCCGTATTGAACGAAGAGATAATCTCCCGCCTGCATATATTTAAGGGCATTTTCAAGATGCGGCTTATCCGATGAGGTAAGTCCGCCCTCGCCCTGATTGGAAATTGCAATTTCAGGGTTTATATAAAGCTGCATAAACTGACCTACTCCGCCTCTTTGGCTCAGCTGATAATAGGGGAGTGATGCCGGACAGTCATCTCCGGTTGAGTCATTGCACAGCCATGCCGTTATTCCTTTTTTGTCATGCTTTTCAATTTTTACCGAAACAAGTCCGGCATTTTCACCTGTGACAGCAATATTTACCGCATCGTTTGTGTATGCACCTGTGGCATTATAGTATTGTCCTTCAAGATTTACGTTCCATGTTTTTGTGACCGTTTGTCCTGCCGGTACACTTTCATTAAACATAATCGGACGTCTGTTTTCAGAAAAAAGTGAAATTTCACTTGCGGTTGTTGCACTTGTATTTACAACAGTTGCCGTAACGGTGTAATATTCGTGCGGTTCTGCTTTCACTGAAAATCTGAGGGGAACCAATCCTTTTCCCATTTTGGATTTGATTTCATCATCATATTTGGAGTAGTCTGCTTTGATATAGTCAACTCCGTTTATGCTGCCCGCTTCCGGATAGGTCAAAAGCTCTTCACCCCAACCATCAAAACGTGTGTCATTGATTTTTGAATTTGTGTCAATATTCATCAGACCGTAGGTAAGACCGTTATGCTCACCCCAGCCGCAGTCTGTTTTTATGTTTCCGTTGCTGCCGAATGTAAACTCATATATGTTTGTATCTGCGTTTGCGGCTATGATAAATGCGGGGAATGATGATGCGGTAACAGCTGCCGCCGCAGTCATTGCCGCAAGCTTTTTTATGTAATTAGCCATATGAATACAGCTCCTTTCGTAAATTTCTATTAATAAAAGTATAGCATATGTTTGAGATTTATAAAATATATAATAAATTCATAAATTAATAAAAACATTGATTTTTTCCCAAAAGAGAAAATTAGAAAATGTTCTTGAAATATTATGTGCGTCATGGTATAATAAAGGTAGGAAATAAATTGACAGACAGCAGTATAATAATTTTTGATGATTTTGTGGATTTGGGAGGCAATATTATGAACAGAAAAAAGCCGCTGCCGATAGGTTATGAAAATTTTAAGAAGATTATAGATAATGGATTGTATTATATAGATAAATCAATGCTTATTTATAAAATTCTGGAAAATAAAGAAGAGAATTTGTTGATAACCCGTCCGAGAAGATTTGGAAAGACACTCAATATGAGTATGCTGAAATACTTCTTTGATATAAACGAAAAAGAAAATGAATATCTGTTTGACGGACTGGAAATAGCAAGGCATTATGATGAGGTGAAGGAGTACAGGAATGCGTTCCCTGTAATATCGCTGTCACTTAAAGAAGCAAAGCAGAATTGTTTCGATGATGCCTTTTATAATATCAGACTTACAATTCAAAATCAATTTGAAAAATACAGATATGCATGGGAAAGTGACAAAGTATCGGTAAGTGAAAAAAAACAGGCGGAGCAGATAATGGATGAAAATGCAGAACCGAAAGTTCTAGGAAATTCGGTCAGATTGCTTACATCATGCCTGTATAAATATTACGGAAGAAAGGCAGTAATATTGATAGATGAATATGATGTGCCGCTTGAAAGTGCGTACTTGAATGTATATTATGAAGAGATGGTCGGATTTATACGGACGCTGTTTTCATCTGCGTTAAAGACAAATGACAATTTGGAATTTTCAGTAATAACAGGCTGTCTGAGGGTATCAAAGGAGAGCATATTTACAGGACTGAATAATCTGACGGTTGCAACCATTATGTCAAGGATGTATTCTTCATGCTGCGGATTTACACAGGACGAAGTGAATGAACTTTTGAAATATTATGGTCAGGAAGAAAAGCTTGAAGAATTAAAGATATGGTATGACGGATATATTTTCGGAAGGACAGAAGTGTACAATCCGTGGAGCGTGATAAATCAGGTAAAAGAATGGAGAATAGATTGCGATGATATACCGCAGCCGTGGTGGATAAATACAAGCGGAAATGATATATT
>USPO01000338.1 GCA_900556575.1 uncultured Eubacteriales bacterium | reverse complement strand
GATAAGGACCAAATTCAGATTAATGAGGAAACCTTCTGGGCGGCAGGTTACAGAGGAACACAGGACAAAGTAAATCCGGATACTGTAAACAGTCAAATGAGCGAAGGCATTAACGGCTATATGAGTGTAGGTAATATATTTGCTGATTTCAATATGCCGAAAAATGCTGAAGTAAAGAATTATTACAGAGATTTGAATCTTGATGAGTCGGTTGCTCATGTGAGATATGAGTATGAAGGAAAGAAATTTGCAAGAGAATATTTTGCAAGCTATCCGAAAGAGGTGCTTGTATTCAGATACACCGGTGATGATTTGAATTTTGATATTAAGCCGATTTCAATGCATCCGGGAAATGTAACTGTAAATGACGGAGAAATCAAGATTGTCGGAAAATTAAAAGACAGTGAACCGTACAGCAGCGGAGGAAATGCAGCATGGAATCAAGAGTCTGATTTGGAGTACTGTACTATGATAAAGGTAATTGCCGATGACGGTACGGTTACAGACGGATATAATTCTGTAAATATAAGCGGTTCAACCGGAGTAACGGTAATAGTCGCTGCCGCAACGGATTATGACAAGGATATGTTTGAATTAAATCCGGACGGCAGTGTAAATATGCAAAACATTCCGTATAAGAACGTGAACGGAGTGAATGCGGCAATAGAAAAGGCTGAAAGAAGAATAAATAATGCTGCTGCAATGAATTACGAGGATTTAAAGTCAGAGCATATAGCCGATTACAAATCACAATTTGATAAGGTGAGATTTAGTCTTACGGATGAAAACGATATATGTCAGACACCGACAAATGAGCTTCAGGCATCATTTAAGAGTGTAGTCGGAACTAAGTCCGCAGACGGAAAAACAAATGTATCGTATGATGAAAATGCATATAAAAATCTTGATAAGCATCTTGAAGAACTTCATTATAATTATGCAAGATATTTGATGATTTCATCATCGAGGGAAAATACAATGCCTGCAAATCTTCAGGGAAAATGGTGTCAGTCGACTGCTGAAATATGGGGTTCATGCTATTGTATTAATATAAATATGGAAATGAACTACTGGTTTGCCGGCGGTGCTGATTTACTTGACAGCGGAAAATCTCTGATAGGCTGGTTTAATTCTCAAATTCCGGCGGGACGTGTTACGGCAAGGAATATGTATGGTGTTGAGCCTAAGTCATATAAGCTTGAAAACGGTAAAATAACCTTTGAGGAAAGCACAGATGACAAAGATGATGTATTTATAATGCATACAAAGCAGGCAATAATGGGTACAACCGATATGACAGGTTCAAAGAGTATTCAGTCAGCGGGAAATACGGCATGGCTGATGTATAATCTTTGGGATTTGTATCAGACAAGCGGTGATAAGGAGCTTCTGCAAAATGAGCTGTATCCGATAATAAGAAAGGCTGCAAATTTCTATACGCAATATATTTATACAAATGAAAGAAAGACAACGGACGATAAGGAAAAATATCCTGATGGATATTATTATACAACATGGGCAGGACGTTCACCGGAGCATGGTCCGACCCATGAAGGAATAAAGTATGATTTGCAGCTTGTTGCGGGAATGTATGACTATACGATTGCCGCGGCGGAAACTCTCGGAACAGATGAGGATAAGGTAAGTGCATGGAAAGAGATAAGAAACCATTTGGAAGAGCCTGTTGAAATAGGCGATGACGGACAGATAAAGGAATGGGCAGAGGAAACGTCATATAATACAGATGCGGACGGCAATGCATTGGGTGATCCGGTTCACAGACATATTTCTAATCTTGTGGGACTGTATCCGGGAACACTTATCAACAGGAATACACCGGAATATCTTGAAGGTGCAAAAGCTGTGTTAAATAACAGAGGTGATGATGCCACGGGATGGTCATGCTCAAATAAATTCCTTCTTTGGGCAAGAACTCTTGAAGGTGATAAGGCACTCGAATTATTCCGCTATCAGCTTGCGCAGAAAACCTACGCAAATTTATTTGATACACACGCACCTTTCCAAATAGATGGTAACTTTCGGCGGTCGGAGTGATGGAGCTGTTAATGCAGTCGCAGACCGGAGAAATATATATTCTTCCGGCACTTCCGGAAGTATGGGACAGCGGTGAAATAAGCGGCATTAAAGCGAAAAACGGCACAAAGGTTTCTATAAAGTGGGACGGAGGCGAAGCAAGAGAAATAAGGCTTGTTCCGGCACATGACGGAGATATTACAATTGGTTATGATAAGGCAAATAAGCTGTTTATAAACGGTGAAGAGGCGGAATTTACGGACGGATTATATACAATAGAAAATGCATTGGCAGGAGAGGAATATATATTTGAAGGATAATAAAACGGATATGAATTAAGAGGGCAATGGGTGCAGCGAAACAGCTGCACCCTGTTTGCGGTGTGCCGAGCATGGCACATATCTATTGAAACACTTGTGTCGCCCCTTTCGAC
>USPO01000337.1 GCA_900556575.1 uncultured Eubacteriales bacterium | reverse complement strand
AATTTAAAGACAGATTATATTGATATTTACCAGTTCCACAATCCATCATTCTGTCCAAAGCCGGGTGATGGAACAGGACTTTATGAAGCTATGCTTGAGGCAAAAGCACAGGGAAAGATAAGACATATAGGAATTACTAACCACAGGCTTAATGTTGCTATGGAGGCACTTGAGTCAGGACTTTATGAAACATTGCAGTTTCCATTTAACTATCTTGCAACAGAAAAAGAGCATAAGCTTGTTGAAGTCTGTCGTGAGAAAAATATCGGATTTATAGCAATGAAAGCACTTTCTGGAGGACTGATAACTAATTCCAAGGTTGCATATGCTTATCAGGCACAATACGATAATGTTCTTCCAATATGGGGTGTCCAGAGGGAAACAGAATTAGATGAGTTCATAAGTTACATAGATAACCCTCCAGTTCTTGATGAAGAGATTAAAGCGGTAATTGAAAATGATAAGAAAGAGCTTGCTGGCAACTTTTGCAGGGGATGTGGATATTGTATGCCAACGTGTCCAGCACATATAGAGATTAACAATTGTGCAAGAATGTCACTGCTTCTTAGACGTTCACCATCAGAGCTTCAGCTTACTAAGGAGGTGCAGGCTAAGATGAAGAAGATAGAGGATTGCATACATTGCGGAGCGTGCAGTGCTCATTGTCCATATGGGCTTGATACACCTAAGCTGCTGGAGGATAATTATAAGGATTATAAGGAAGTGCTGGCAGGAAAGCCATTATAATAAGAGTAAAAGAAGACGAAAGAGAAGAACTTAAGAAAATGCTGTGTTACTAAATAGTAAATGAATTTAATCAATAAAAATAAAGTAAAGCAAATAGAAAAAGGAAAGTCAAATTTTGCCGGAAGTGAAATAAAGGGCAAGACTCTTGGTGTTATCGGCTTAGGTGCTATAGGTATTCTTGTTGCAAATGCAGCTGTTTCATTGGGAATGAGCGTAGTCGGATATGACCCGTATCTTTCTGTAAACAATGCATTAAAGCTTTCAAGAAAAGTAACAATTGTAAATGACCAGAAGGCTGTATTTGAAGCCGCAGATATGATTACAGTCCATGTTCCGCTTATGGACTCAACAAAGAATACAATTAATGCCGAGACAATCGCTATGATGAAAGACGGAGTTATTATACTTAATTTCGCAAGAGGCGGTTTGGTAAATACAACTGATATTAAGGCAGCTATTGAAAGCGGCAAGGTTGCAAAGTATGTAGTTGATTTCCCAGATGCATCAGTTCTCGGTGTAAAGAATGTTATTGCAATTCCGCATTTGGGTGCGTCAACAGAGGAATCGGAAAATAACTGTGCAGTTATGGCAGCTGATGAAATTAAAGAATTTCTTGAAACAGGAAATGTAACAAATTCAGTAAACTTCCCGAATTGTTCACTTCCTATGGGTTCAAAAGGCAGAATTGCTATGCTTCATAAGAATGTTCCGAACGTAATTGCAGGTTATACAAATGCTCTTGCAAAAGTAAATATTTCTGACATGGTAAATAAATCAAGAGGAGATATAGCATATACAATTATAAACACAGACCATGAAATTCCGGAGTCAGCCGTAAAGGAAATTGAGGCAATGGATACAATTATAGCTGTTCGTGTTATTAAATAATCGTATCACAAGCAATAGATCGGGAGTATTTTAAATATATAAAGGGGAATGTAGTAAAGACAGCTGCATTCCCCTTTAAGTTTGATAGAATAAATTAGTGTTTTTTCAATACCTTAAACCGCAACAAAAAGTTTAAAAATACCATAATCAATTTTAGTTAAAATTTTTTGAAAAATTTCAAGAAAAGGACTGTTTTTTTTTGTCGATGTATAGTATAATATATATGTATGGCTATGTTCATAAATCGTGAAAATAGATTTATGCAAATTAAAGGGAGAAGGACGTGATTATATATGCCGCTCAATAAAGTTGGGCTTGTGATAAATTCACGGTTATATACAGTTGTATCGGATGAAAGCGTTGAGTATATGGAGATGCTTGGCGAGCATATTAATGAAAAGGTGAATGCCGTTATAAAAGACGGAAGACATATTATGGGCGAAAGACCGGTTGTGCTTGCTGCTTTGAATATATGTGATGAATATTACAAGCTTCTTGAGAAAAAAAGTCAAATTGATTTAAGTGAAATGAGTCAATTAAAAGAAGAAAATGCTGCATTAAGAGCAGAAAATTTGAATTTGCTTGAAAAAAATGAAAAAGTAAGACAAGAAAAAGAAAAAATAGAACAAGAGGGTATCGAGGCAGCACAAACGGAAGCAATTGCAAAGATTGCGGCACTTCAGAAAGAATTAGAAGAAGCAAATACTCAAGTGAAGTTCCTTGAAGGAAAGCTCAAGGAAGCAGAACTCAAAAACGAGAAAATGAAGCAGGAACATGATCGCCGTGAAACTGAAATTATTGAAATGTTCGGAGAAGCCGGAATACCAAAGCCAACAAATAG
>USPO01000336.1 GCA_900556575.1 uncultured Eubacteriales bacterium | reverse complement strand
AAAGAATGACAAGAAGCTTGCGGTAATCGTTACTTTTGTGGATAACGGTTTTGATGCTATCAGAATGCAGTATCCGACAGGTGAGGATAATAAGTATAAGGGTGTTAAGATTGTAGATAAGCTTAATGAATTTAAGTGGAGAACAGCAACCTATATTATCGAGGACGCTGATTTTGAAAATTATCAGGGCGGAAATGATTTAAGAATGAATTTTGATAACGGATATACAAACTATATCTCAAAAATTCAGATTGTAAATCTTTCGGATGAGCTTTCTGTAACGGATAAGACAGAAAATTCAATCACACTTACATGGCGCAGTATGCCTTCGGCAGATAAGGTTATACTTTATCGTGATGGCGAGCCGATTGCGGACTTTACTAACAATGAACGTTCATTTACTGACATTGACCTTGTAAAGGGACAGGAATATGAATACAAGCTTACAGCCGTATACGGAGATGAAGAAAGAGAGATCAAGACAATAAAGGCGGAAACAGAAAAGCCGTATGTTGCATATGCGGAGCTTGTATCGGGTGAAAGCAAGGGAATAAAGGCAGCAGTTCCGGATTCTGCAGAAATAAAAGAAATAGACGGAGTTCAGGCAAAGGTTATTTCGTCAGATGAATCATCAAGCTTTGCTGTTGACAATACACTTCTTACAGGTACCGGCAGCAGACTTGTAACATTCAAGTATAACGATATGGGAAATAAGCTTTCGATGCGTGTAGGTATGCAGAACAGCCCGATAGACAGAGCGCACTACTTCTATACAAACGGTACCGGCAAGTGGGAAACAGCAACTGTTCTTATTCCATCGGTTGCATTCAAGAATAATGCGGAGGATATTCAGCTTAAATCAATGGCTAAGGATTTAAGCTATGCAATAGCTGATGTTAAGGTATCGGAATGCCGCAGATTAAATGAAGGCGGTACAATATATTCGGGAATAGCATCGGGACTTACAACAGATAACGGCTTGTTCAATTCCACACTTGCAACATGGAATACATCGAATGCGGATATAACGGTTGATACAGACGGTGAGGACAGTGTTCTTGTTATGAAGTCATCGGGTTCAAACCCGACATTAAGCGTAGTTCCTGATTATCGTTATCTCGGTCAGAATTATTCAAACGCAAAGCTTCCGGGCAATGAAGGATTTGATACAACCCCTGCAATGGTAAGACCTATAAAGGTTGTAATTACCTGCAAGGGTGATGAAGGTGCCGAGTTAAAGATAAACGGTGCAAAGCTTAAGCTTGATGAAAACGGTAAGGGTTCTATTGCTCATCCGGATGATGACAAGACAGAGGTACTGACAGGCGAATGGCAGACAATAGAGGCTGAAATTCCGGAGTTCTATATGTGCGGAGGCTCAACGAGCAGAATAAGTGACATTAAGTTCACAGCCGCAAATCTTCCGGAGGACGGCTCGGTTATAATTAAGAGCATCAATATTCTTAATGCAAATGCCGAAGCAGCTGAATTAAATTATGAGGCTGATGAGGCAGAAACTGAAGAAATCGCAGAATAATAGGAGGAAAAGCTTGTGTATCATATAGGAATAGACCTTGGCGGAACAAATATTGCTGTCGGAATAGTAGATGACAGCGGTAAAATAATAGCAAAGGACAGTATTCCTACATATGCCGAGAGAGATGTTAAGGAGATTGCCGCCGATATGGCGGCAATCTCTAAGCATATTGCGGCAAATGCGGGAAATGACTTGTCAGAGATTAAGAATATCGGAATTGGCTGTCCGGGTTCGATTGATTCGGAAAACGGTATTGTAACATATTCAAATAATATAAAAATGGAAAATGTTCCTCTCCGTGATATGATAGCCGAATATTTTGATAATATACCGGTACATATAGAAAACGATGCGAATGCGGCGGCATACGGAGAGTATGTTGTAAACGGAAACGGTGCTGACAGCTTTGTTTTTATTACCTTGGGAACAGGTGTAGGCGGCGGAGTTATAATTAATAAAAAGCTGTACCGAGGCTTTAACGGAGCCGGAGGAGAGCTTGGACATATGACGCTTGTCAGCGGCGGAATTAAATGTACCTGCGGAAAGGAAGGCTGCTGGGAAAGCTACGGTTCCGTTACGGCACTTATAAGAATGACAAAAGAGGCAATGAAGGAAAATCCGTCATCAGCTATGAATAAGTGGACGGAGGAAAACGGAAAGGTATCGGGAAGAACAGCATTTGATTGTGCAAAGCAGGGTGACAGTGCGGCACAGGAGGTTGTAAACAGATATATTCGTTATGTTGCCGATGGTGTTGTAAGCATGGTAAATATATTCCAGCCGGATAAGGTAGTAATCGGCGGCGGAATAAGTGCCGAAGGAGAATATCTTATTGCTCCGGTGCGTGAATATGCGAAAAAATACGATTTTAACAAGTTTATGAAGAAGCCGGATATTGAGGCGGCGACTTTGTTTAATGATGCGGGAATTATAGGAGCGGCGATG
>USPO01000335.1 GCA_900556575.1 uncultured Eubacteriales bacterium | reverse complement strand
ATCGGTTTAATAATAACGACAGCAGTCGGATTTGACGGTTTTAAGCTTATCGATAATATGCATACAGACTTTAGTGAAAAGCTTCATGAAGCACGCTACGGAAATGATAATCTTCCGCATGGTGATTTGTATCAGGCATCGGATATGCTTAATTACAATAATAACACCCTGAAGCTTACATTTAATACTCCTGAATCCGTATATTTAAAGGGCTTCACGGGAACAGAATTTAGCAGTAATAGATGGCAGGAATTTGTTCCGGAAAAATATATAGGCGAATGGAATGGAATGCTTGACTATTTTAAGGAAAATAAGTTCAGTGTTCAAAGAATGTTTGCAGAATACTCCAAGGCAGACAACGATGAAACACAGTATAATACTATTACCGTTGAAAATAACGGTGCGGATAGAAGTTATATGTATCTTCCGTTTACTGCTTCGTATATTGAAGGAAAGCTGTATGAGGATTATAAAGATTTAAGCACAAAATCTACAAGGCTTTTTGGAGCAAAAAAATATAGATTTAAATGTGACGAGCTTGAAGAAGCTGCCGAATTGTTAAATCCGTCTGCATGGGTAAACAAAGATAACTCTAACAGTGAAAGACAGACTTATAAGGATAACGAAAATGCATACAGAGCATTTGCACAGGATGCTTATCTTGATATTGACGAGCTGACAAAGGCAGAAATCAATGAAGTATTCTATAAAAATTTTGATGATAGTCTTGAAGATGCCGGAGTTTATACAATAACCTCGAGAATACGAACGATACTTTCACTCATAACGGATTATGAGGCACATCCGGCAAAGCCGACCGATAAAGATTTTATAGGCTGGTTCCTCGGTGATTATAAGAAAGGTAATTCGGCATACTATGCGACAGCAGCTGTAATGGCATATCGTGCGGCTGGAATACCTGCAAGATATGCTGAAGGATATTATCTGTCCGAAGAAGACGCTGCAACCTTAAAAGAAATGGGCGTAAATACAGTACAGCTTACAAGCAAGAACGCACATTCATGGGTTGAAATATATCGTGACGGTTTAGGCTGGGTAAGCATTGAAGTTACTCCTGGCTGTTATTCCGAGGATATGAGCATGGATGAAATTATTGATATTTCAAAGAATATCGGCGACATAGGAGGAATTAACGGCAGAGACAGCGAGCATTATACAAGCTCGTTAAGTATGTACAGTCCGGAAAAGGCGGATTATGAGGACAGAGCAAACAGCATTATCAGCATACTTGTAATGCTCTTGTTGCTGCTTGTAATAGCCGGAACGGTTATGTACATCAGATACATTGTTATTTCATACAAAAAGTATGATGTAATTTACGGACAGTCCAAAAAAGATACCGCAAACAGAATGTTGGATTATATCTGTGCGGCATTGAATGCTGAC
Source organism: uncultured Eubacteriales bacterium (assembly GCA_900556575.1). Classification (GTDB taxonomy): domain Bacteria; phylum Bacillota; class Clostridia; order UBA1381; family UBA1381; genus UMGS1958. Next base: position 1,086 of record USPO01000335.1, on the reverse strand, counting down.
GGAATAAAGGCAAATCCTGATAATCCTAACGGATTTAGAGATGAGCTTTTAAAGAGATACGATGATTTTGTTCCGCAGGAATTTGACCGTGTAATCGAACTGTTAAGACGTTCAAGCTACGGCGGAGCAAAGCTGAGAGAGCATGAATACAGAACTATAAGAATATTTATAGAAAAGGTTTATGCGGACGTGTACAAGAATAAGAATATATTGCAAAAGATTATTTTAAGATACGTCAAGGTAATATAAAGAGGAAAGGGATGCTAAAGAACTATGTTTTTTGGCATCCCTAAATTTATTTTACGGGGATGCTATGCATTAACCATATAAAATTACTAAAAAAGAAAATAAAAAAATTTAAAAATTTTTTCGACTTTTTTTCAATTTCCTATTGCAAATTTTCGATTTTTATGGTATAGTATATATAAATACAGCAAAGGCGTTGTATAGTGGTTTTGTATGACTATAAATTCAGACAAAATCAGTATACAATGCCTTTATTTTTTGCAATTTATAATTAAATTGCTGCAAAAGGAGATGTAATTATTATGTTTGATTCAGAGCTTACACGTCATTTGGCGGTACTTTCAAAGTTAAGCTTTAATGATGAAGAAATCGAAAAAATGACCTCTGATATGACCGACATTATTGCACTTATGGATAAGGTTTGTGATTTTGATCCGTCCGTTAAGCCGTATGCACTTGATGCGGTTGATTACAGAGATTTAAGAAAGGATATTCACAATCCTTCCTCCGAAACAGGGGATATTGTTAAGAATGCTAAGAATGTAAGACATAGCAGTTTTGTAGTACCTAAAGTTGTCTGAGGCAAATGCTCGCTGCATCTTGCCCCTTTTCGAGACTCGAAGTACACAAAGTACGACATCGTCTCTCAAAAAGGCAATCTGCTTAGAGCATTAACCTCAGACGGGTGAGGAAAGATACTCGCTGCATCTTGCCTCTTTTCAAGGCTTGATGTATACTGGGTATTTAAATTAACAATCTGCTTATAGAACTAAAGCATTGACAGAGAATAATTAATCGGAGGATATATATATGAACTTACAGGAATTAAGAGAGGCTCTT
>USPO01000334.1 GCA_900556575.1 uncultured Eubacteriales bacterium | reverse complement strand
CCCGACCGGTTCGTTCAAGGACCGCGGTATGACCAGCGCGATGACCGCCGCTAAGCGTGACGGTGCGAAGGCTGTTGTGTGTGCTTCGACCGGTAACACGTCCGCTTCGGCTGCTGCGTACGCTCTGCAGGCTGGTATGCGCTGTGCAGTGCTGGTTCCGGACGGCAAGATTTCCATGGGTAAGCTGTCTCAGGCTATTGCTCACGGTGCGGAAGGAATGGTATATTTTAGATTCAGGTCTGCACCGTTCGGCATGGAACAGTATTGGCTCGGTTTGGTTGACCATGACGGTGTACCGCGCAGACGCTTTGATGAAGTCAGCCGTACAGGAGCGGAACTTCATAAGCTGACGAATATAATAGAGGGTGCCGAAAATGTAAGCGATGTGCTTATCGTGAAGTCGTATGAGGCTGTTTGGAGTCATAAGATAAAAAGGCATATTCAGGGCTTTGATTATCGTGATTTATTATATAAGTACTACAAGGCAAATAATCATATAGGTACTAATCCGCAGTGCGGCGGAGAAGATATGATAAGCGGCAAATATAAGGTTGTATATATGCCGGCATACGTTATTGTATCCGATGAGACAAAGCAAAGGCTTGAGGAATATGTAAAGAACGGAGGAACATTGGTTCTAACATATAGGAGCGGAATTAAGGACATTGATAACAATATGGTGACACAAACCATGCCGGGACAGCTCAGAGAGCTTGCGGGAATAACATTGACCGAATTTGACTCGTCGCCTGTAAGTACAAAGCTTTCAAACGGATTTGGAGAGGCAAAACTGTGGAGAGATATAATTGAACCTGAAACAGCACAAACGGTTGTAAGCTATGAAAGTGAATTTTACAGCGGAACACCGGCAGTTACCGTGAATGAGTTTGGAAAAGGCAAGGTATGGTATATAGGCTGTGACCTCGAAGATGATGCAATAGAAACTATTGTAAAGAGAATAACAGATGATGCCGATGCAGAATATATTCCTCAGCCGGAAAATGTGGAGATAGTAAAGAGAAGTGCAAACGGAATTGAATACCTCATGCTGATGAATTACAGTAATGAAGCTAAGGACACCGGAATTAAGGGAGTTTCCATGATAAGCGGAAATGATTTTGACGGAGTGCTTGACGCATACGGTGCAGAGGTAATTAAACTTTAATGGCATTAATGGCAGTAAAGTAAAACTTTATAAGTTTGATAGAATATTCCGAAACAATGAAAACCGAGCGTAAGACACCTATTTTGAAGTCTAATGCTCGGTTTCTAATGTTTGTGGATTTCTGATTTTCTGCTTTTATAAAATAAAAAATGGAAAAAAGAAAAAAATAAATTTTTTTTGAAAAAAGGGTTGACAAATGACGAAAAATGTGTTATTATATATGAGTCGTCAGCAATGAGGACAAGATAAAATATGAAATGCGCTATTAGCTCAGTTGGTAGAGCACCTGACTCTTAATCAGGGTGTCCAGAGTTCGAGCCTCTGATGGCGTATATAAGACTTAGACATTTATGTTGTCTGAGTCTTTTTTTTTCGAAAAAAAGTATATTTATTCGGTTTTGATTTAAATTAACTAAAAATTCATAAAATTTCTTATTTATATTGACAAATTGCCATAAGCGTGATATAATTTATTTATCAATCAGTAAATGATTGAGTCAGATGATTTTTTTATTGTTATATTTTATTGTTAGTGTTATTTAGTGTTAGTGTTAAAAAGGCACACGGGTGTCTTTTTATATTCGTGTGCCTTTTTAAGAAAGGGTCATTACATCTTATGAGAAAACCAGAATATAAAGAAGAAAAAAAGAAAGAAATTATGGAAAAATGCTTTGAATGTTATTGTGATAACGGACTTCGCAATACAGGAATAAAGGATTTGGGTAAATACTGCGGTATGACTTCTGCTAATCTCTACGCATATTTTGATAGTGTAGATGATTTGATAATACAGTCAACCGAGTATTGCATGTCAAAGGTTGAGGATGATTTCATGGAGCTTGCTCCCGAAAATCCGAGCGACATCCTTAGATTTTTTGATGAAATTCCATATTGGACGGCGGAGAAACATGGGAAAAAGTACCGCCTGATGTATCAAGTATATACACATCCGAAGTATATAGAGTACGGCAAGAAGTTTTTTAAGGGGGTGAGTGAGAGATATACCGAATATGCAAAACAGCTTTCACCAAAGCTTGGCATACCGGTGGATATTCTTGCAGGTTTTATTTTTATATTCGTCCGTGCATCTGTGCATTACGCACTCTTTGAAGATGAATATTATTTGAAAATGCAGCTTGATGCACTTAAGAGATCTGTGTTTTCAATAATTAAAAACGGAAATAATTAGCGGCGGCTATTATTTCACACGAGGGGTTGGAAAAATAAAAAAACCGTATTTACGGCTTTTATGAAGGGAGATTGGTAAAATGAAGGGAAGAAGAACTTTATCACTTTTTGTGGTATTATGTATGATGGCGTCTATGCTTTTTGTACTGCCGGCAGAAGCAGCAGAAA
>USPO01000333.1 GCA_900556575.1 uncultured Eubacteriales bacterium | reverse complement strand
GGTGCGCATATCAATATACTTGAGCATTTGGGTACAATTCAGGGGAATGAGGCTGTAAGCTTTGATGATACGACTTATTGCGGTGCATTTGAACACATTCTTTATACAATGAAGAATAAATGGCCAAATACTCCGATTATATTTACAACCATACATAAGTCCGGCGGCAGAGATTTCGATATACAGTCTAAGTTAAGAGAGCTTTCTATTGATATGTGTCAGAAATGGGGTGTCACTGTTGCAGACGTATTCAATGATACTGTACTCGATACAAGAGATGCATCACAAATGGCAAGCTATATAATAAACGGAGCAGGTTCTCACCCGAATGAAAGCGGCTGCCGTGAATTTTATATGCCGGTAGTTGTAGAAGCATTAAACAATGTGCTTAGTGAATAAAGGCATAATAAGGAGGATAACCATGAAAAAGACATATAGAATACCTGATATTGAAATAAAGTGCTTCAGACATGAAAGTATCATGACAGAATCAGCTGTGGATTTTAAACATTCCGACACTTATAATAAAGCAGTTGAGGAGTTAAATGTATCGGAAGAGAATACATTTGTAATAACTTTGTAATCTGATGTGATTTAAAAATCAGCCCATAAAAACCAATTAATTATAAAAAAACAGTATGCGATGCAATATATTATACCGCATACTGTTTTTGGATTTTATGCTTACAATTACTAAATACTCTTACTGTTTCCGGTTCTTTTTAATTCGCTTGGGGATATGCCGTAATTTTGACGAAATGCACGGGTCATTTGAGCGGTTGATGAAAATCCCGACATTTCAGCTATATCGGAAATTGTTCGCTTAGTTGTAATCAAAAGATTATGAGCCTCTCTTAATCTTATATTTGTGAGATATTGCAAAAATGTTGCTCCGGTAATCTTTTTGAACTGGCGGCAAAAATATGACTCTGACAGCTTTGCAATTTTTACTACATCCGCAAGAGAAATATCATTGCGAAAGCTTTCATTGATATATTTTACGGCATTAACAATAAATACATCTTCATTGGATTGTTCACCCTCTGATGCTATTGTGTCAAAATATGAACATAAGCTCATAATTCCGGCTAAAGCTGATTTTACTGAAAAGCTGCTGTTTTTATTTAGTGCTTGTTTTTCGGCAGCCTTCAAAAATTCGGTCACATATCTTTGCTGCTCTTTATTAAGAGATATAATTCTTTTATCAAAAACAGAAACCATACTTGAAAATTCATCATCTGTTAAAGCATTTCCATACATTTCACGGTTGAAATTAATTGCAAAACGCTCATGTACCGGATCGTTTGTAGTATATGAATAATGCATTTCCATCGGCTTAATAAGCAGTATTGTTCCGGCGGTTATTTTATAGAGATCGTCTTCTATAAAAATATTTCTTGAACCCTCTGTCAGATAATACATTTCGTATCCGTCATGAAAATGCATGGAATCCATGGTGAAAAACTCGGTTCTTCTAATGCTGTTTATGTATAGCTTTGTAAATGGGTGAAAATACTTATGCATATTCATCATTCCTTCCTTTGTTAATCTTAGATTAATTGTATCACATTACCGAAAAAAAGTCAACATTTAAACGTATTTAAAATCACAAAGTCAAATTTTTTATTGTTGATATATTACGTTTATGCTATAATTATTTTAGAATTAATAATCTAAAAGCAAGGAGTGGTAGCATGAAAAAAATAATATTAACAGCTGCTGCGGTATCTATGATTTTACCGTCGGCAGTCTATTCAAAAACTGTATCGGCAGATACTGTTGAGCCGGCTGTATATACAGCTGAAGTGATACCGAACAATTATCTGACCGATATATCTGTTGTCGGTTTGAGTGATACAGAATCAGCAAAGCTTATCAATGATAAGTATGAGAATACCGGAAAAACAGATTATACGATAGAGCTTTCGGATAATTTATCAGGCTGCAAAAAAGCAATAATTGAATTTGATATAACCGTAACAGACGGTGCGGCTTTTATCCAGCTAATGAACAGTTCCGGAAATTTCGGTGAAAACTTGGTTTTTGATGCTGTAGACAGACGTGTATATATCGACCTTGGAGGTAAGAGGTATATTGCGCTGACTACGGAAGGAAATAGCAGTTCGGTATCTTCAACAGATAAGCTTGAAAACGTTGATTTTCCGCCGGAGATGCCTATTCATGTTGCATGGGAAATTCCTATTGATGAAACAGGTACTTGCACAAAGGATAAATCTAAGGTAAGCGTCACTTTTGATGATACCACATATTCGGCAAATTTTACGGGCAGACTTGCGGAGAACGGAAAGTCATTGCAGTATATAGAGGCATGGAGCAGAAGTCAGCTGTCAAACAATGCTTCGGCTGACACAACGGTTGAAAGCTATGCGGAAATAGGCGGATTTTCTTTTAAAGCGGAAGGCGGAGCTAATGTATTTACAGGAGAGCATGATAGTTCTGCAATGGCGTTTAAAGTCGGATTATCCACAGAAGAGGCACGTCAGGCTAAAATAAAATGGACGTTAAATA
>USPO01000332.1 GCA_900556575.1 uncultured Eubacteriales bacterium | reverse complement strand
GCACGGAGTAACCGGCAGCGGAAAAACAGAGGTTTTTCTGCAGTCAATAGAATATGTTATCAGGCAGGGGAAAACAGCGCTTGTTTTAGTGCCGGAAATATCATTGACTCCTCAGATGGTTCATAGATTTGCATCAAGATTTTCTTCAAAAGTTGCCGTAATTCACAGCGGACTTTCAAAGGGAGAACGCTATGACCAATGGAGAAAAATATACAGCGGCGAGGCAGATATAGTTATAGGTGCAAGAAGTGCGGTTTTCGCACCTCTTGAAAATATAGGAATAATCATAATGGATGAGGAACATTCCGAAAGCTATAAGTCAGACATTTCTCCGCGGTATCATGCAAAGGAAGTCGCAATGTTCCGTGCCGGACAGCATAAGGCGCCTGTTGTTTTTGCTTCGGCAACTCCTTCAATCGAAAGCTACTATAAGGCATTGAACGGAGAATACACTCTTATTGAAATGAGAAAGCGTGTCAATGCCGGAGCCTTGCCGCCGATAAAAATTTCTGATATGAGAAATGAGCTTGCAGAGGGAAACAGGAGTATGTTTTCAAAGGAGCTTTGCCGTCAGATAAAATTAAATCTTGACCGCAGAGAACAGACAATCCTTTTTCTTAACAGAAGAGGATTTTCTACTTTTGTATCATGCCGCAGCTGCGGCTATACGGTGCAGTGTCCGCACTGCAATATCTCGCTTACATATCATAAATTTGATAATATGCTCAGATGTCATTACTGCGGCTATACTGTTCATAATTACACATCATGCCCTGAATGCGGCAGCAAATACATAAGATTTTTTGGAGGAGGAACTCAAAGAGTTGAAGAAGAGGTTCACAGGCTTTTCCCCGGAGCGACGACTATAAGAATGGATGTCGATACAACCGGAAAAAAACAGTCACATGAAAAACTTCTCCAAAAATTTGATAAGGAAAAAATAGATGTCCTTGTAGGAACACAGATGGTTGCAAAAGGACTGGATTTTGAAAATGTAACTCTTGTCGGTGCTGTAAGTGCGGATACAATGCTGCATGTGAATGATTTTCGTTCGGCGGAAAGAACGTTTTCCGTTCTTGAACAAGTAACCGGACGTGCGGGGCGCGGTGCGAAGCCGGGACGGGCGGTTATTCAGACATACAGTCCGGATGCAGAGGCGGTAAAGCTTGTGACAACGCATGATTACCATACATTTTATAAGGGTGAGATTGAACTTAGAAGGCTTATGTGGTATCCGCCGTTTTCCCAAATGATAGTGATATTGTTTTCGGGGCTGAATTCAAATTCGGTAGAAAAATGTGCAAAGTATTTCAGAAAGCTTTTGGGAGATGTAAGAGAAACGTATCCTCATGCTCAGGTACTGGGTCCTTTTCCGGCATCAGTGTCAAAAATAAATAATCGTTACAGATACAGGATGATTATGAAATGCAGTGATGATGATGCGTTTAACAAACAGCTCAGAAAAATAATGGCAGCATGCCGCAAGGATAATAATTACAAAAATGTATCTATAATTATAGATAAAAATCCTACTAATACCAATTAAGTATTATGTAAGGTAAAGGAGAAAAAAATGGCAATAAGAGAAATAAGACTGCGCGGTGATGATATACTTTCGAAGGTATGCAAGCCGGTGGTTAAGTTTGATAAAAAGCTTCATATACTTCTTGATGATATGTATGAAACTATGCAGGCACAGGAGGGTGTCGGACTTGCCGCACCTCAGGTGGGCATTATAAAAAGAGCGGTCGTAATAGATGTCGGTGACGGCGTTATAGAACTTATCAATCCGGAAATTATTGAAACAAGCGGAACACAGAACGGTCCGGAGGGCTGCCTGAGTGTGCCGGGAGTTTACGGAGAGGTTGAAAGACCTATGCACGTTAAGGCAAAGGCTCAGGACCGTGACGGAAACTGGTTTGAAATTGAGGGCGATGAGCTTTTGGCAAGAGCAATCTGTCATGAGTGCGAGCATCTTGACGGAAAGCTGTTTACCGCAAGAGTAACAAAGTATTTAGACTAAGCTAAGCATTACCGGAGGCAGAAAATGAAAATTTTATACATGGGAACACCGGATTTCGCTTCGATTATATTAAACATATTGGTTAAGTCGGAATGTGAAGTTGTTGGTGTCGTTTCACAGCCGGATAAGCCAAAGGGAAGAGGACACAAGCTTATGCCGACTGATGTAAAAAAAGCGGCTGAGGCTGCCGGACTTACGGTATATCAGCCGGAGAGTCTTAAAGACGGTGCATTAATGCCGGTGCTTGAAGAACTTCAGCCGGATGTAATAGTTGTTGCTGCATATGGAAAAATACTTCCGAAATATATTCTGGATTATCCGAAATACGGCTGTATTAATGTTCATGCGTCACTTCTTCCGAAATACAGAGGTGCCGCACCTATCCAGCGTGCGATAATCAACGGTGACAAGGTTACGGGAGTAACAATAATGCAGATGGCACAGGGACTTGATACAGGAGATATTTTATCAAAAGCTGAAACGGAAATCGGCGAGTATGAAACGGCG
>USPO01000331.1 GCA_900556575.1 uncultured Eubacteriales bacterium | reverse complement strand
GTCTTGCAGGTGACCTCCTCGATGATCTGCGCGGTCACCTTAACCGGGTGGGTACCGTCCGAAAGTTCATGCCTTGCCTTTACATTATCATTTACCATGATATTGAACATTTCAAGTATCTGTACCTTGATTCTTTCGTCATATATCGGTACACCCACTTCCACACGATGAAGTGTATTTCTCGTCATATAATCCGCCGAACTTATATATACCTCACAATCCGGTTCGGTACCGAAAATATATATTCTGGAATGTTCCAAATATCTTCCTACGATACTTATAACCTTTATATTTTCTGTTTCTCCCTTTATACCCGGAATCAAACAGCATATTCCTCTTACAATAAGCTCAATTTGCACTCCGGCATTTGATGCCTCGGCAAGCTTGTCTATAATTTTCTTATCGGTGAGCGAATTAATTTTTGCACCTATATATGCAGCTTTTCCACGTTTTGCTTTCTTGATTTCGTTATCCATCTTGGATAGGATTTTATTTTGCAGACATTTCGGAGCTGCAAGAAGATGATTTGTTTCCTCTACAACCTGGCCCATTGCAAGCTCATTCAATACATTTGCAGCCTCCATACCTATATCGACCGACGCTGTCATAAGCGAATAATCCGTATACTGCTTTGATGTTTTTTCATTGTAGTTTCCTGTACCTATTTGAGTGATATACTCAACCTGATTTTTTTCTTTCCTTGTTATAAGGCAAAGCTTTGAGTGTACCTTTATTCCTCCCAAACCATAAATTACACGGCATCCGGCTTCTTCAAGTCTCTTTGACCACTCGATATTATTCTCCTCGTCAAACCTTGCCCTGAGTTCTACAAGAACAACAACTTCTTTTCCGTTTTCCGCTGCCTCGATAAGTGCTTCGACAACCTTTGAATACTTTGCTACACGATATAAAGTCATCTTTATCGAAACAACACTCTCATCGTTTGCAGCCTCTCTTAACAGCTTGAAGAACGGTTTCATGCTCTCATACGGATATGAAAGTAAAATATCATTTCGTTTAATCTGCTCTATCATACTCTCATTATAGTTCACAAAAGGTGTCTTTTGCGGTACTCTCGGATTAAAAAACAGTTCTTTCTTATCCTTGAGATAATCTTCGAGTTCAAATATGAAAGATAAATCCAGTGGACTGTCCAAATAGAATATTCTATCCGATGATATATCCAGGTTATAGCACATTGCGGCTATGGTACTGTCACCTATCGGTCTTGAAAACTCAAGTTTAACCGGACAAAGCTTCTTACGCTTTTTAATTATTTTTTCCATTATGTCACGGTAATTTTCTTCATCGTCATAAGCTTCCTCCGTATCGATGTCCGCATTTCTTACAACACGCATTACCGTTTTTTCTTTTATCTTATATCTGTCAAATACTCTTGAAACATAATGTAAAATTAACTCTTCGGCAAGCATAAATACACCGCTTGTTCCTTCGACCGGTATAAGTCTTTTAAATACTCCCGAGCCGCACGGAACAATACCGAGTTTTTCATTGTTGTTCTTTGTTTTTAATGTAACAAGAACATATATTTCCTTGTTTTTCAAGAACGGAAACGGATGCCTTTTTCCTACAATCTGTGGTGACAGCAGCGGCATAATTTCCTTTTCAAAATATTTTTCCATTGCCCCGGACTGTTCCTCCGTAAGCTTATCAAAGTTCACAAGACGAACACCCTGTTTTTCCGCCTCTGCCATTATTTCGTGATATGTTCTGTCACATTCGGCACTTAATTCCCTTGTTTTTTCTACAACTGCCTCTATCTGTTCGCTTGCCGTCATATTTGTCTTATTTTCACGCGGATTTTTTGAAAAAAGCATACTGTCATGAAGCATTCCCACTCTTACCATGAAAAATTCATCAAGATTACTCCTGAAAATCGATGCAAAAGTCATTCTTTCGCATAGCGGATTGTCTAAATCCTGTGCCTCCTCAAGTACTCTCTTATCAAAATCAAGCCATGATAATTCTCTGTTTCTATAATAGTTATGTGCCATACCAACTCTATCTCCTTTTATGTACATCTCGGATTTCACACCGAAATCCTTTTCTATACGCATAAAACGCTTTATTTTATATGCATACTTTTTTAAAAATATACATACTTTGCTGCCTATAAACATATTAATCAAACCAATTCTTTTTCCTGAAATAAATAATTTCGGCTATCACAATAATCAATGAAACTATAATTATTACCGGATAGCCGAATTTCCATTCTGTTTCCGGCATAAGATTAAAATTCATTCCATACCAGCCGGCGATCAGCGTGAGCGGCAGAAAAATCGTTGTCACAACCGTCAAAATGCTCATCACCTGATTCTGCTGCACCGCAATGAGTGACTGGTAAAGTTCCCGGATCTGCACGAGATATTCCCGCAGCATTTCCACATGGTCATGCAGCCGCTCCGCCCGGTTGGAAAATAACTGCCACTGTGCTTTTTCCTCCTCTGACAGACCGCCGTTCACAGATGTCTGCATGACATCTCCCATATTCATCAGCTGTTCATAGTAAGAGTGAAGTCCGGAG
>USPO01000330.1 GCA_900556575.1 uncultured Eubacteriales bacterium | reverse complement strand
TACTGCGGCGGTTGTATCTGTTGCGGAAGATGCTGCACCGGATGTTGCGGATGTTGCTGTGCAGGAAACAGCTGTTGAAGATGAGGCAGCCGTTTTGGCGGAGGATGGAACAGGAATTAACTGGACGGCAAATGAGATTGAAATCTCAAACCTTGAGGATCTTAAGACTTTTAGAGATACAGTTAATAATGGAAGAGATTTTTCGGGTCAGACCATTAAGCTTACAAATGATATTGATTTGAACGGTGAGAATTGGACACCGATTGGAAAATCTGGAAATAGCTTCAAAGGCGTATTTGACGGTCAGAAACATAAAATTGAAAATCTCAATATAAGCGAATTAGGGATGAGTGATGTTGGATTTTTTGGATTTACACAAAATGGAGAAGTAAAAAATTTCACCATTAATAATGCTAATATAAAGGGATATTTAGATGTCGGAGTTGTTGCAGGAACGCCGTATACATCAAAATATTCTAATATAAAGGTTACAGGAGATATTATAGTAAATGGATATGCATATGTAGGAGGAGCATTTGGAAAAAATGCTTATGCAAATATTACAAATGTTGATGTGTTATCCAATGAAGGCAGTTATGTTCGTGCAGATAGCGAAATTTATAGGACATATGTGGGTGGTCTTGTAGGATTTATGGGAGAAGGTAATCAGATTGTATCAGACTGTGATGTGAAAATTGATGTTATAGGAACAGTTTGTGACATCGGCGGCATACTCGGAATTTTACATTACGGCAATACATTAAAGGATTGCACATTTGAGGGAAGCATTACATTAGATAATGATTTATCCAAGATGGATCCAGGAGATGAAACTGAGTTTGGAGTATTTGCAGGTACGGTATATAATGGAAATAATGAAGCTGAGAAAGCTAATAGGATAAGCAATTGTACAGCGGAACTTAAAAGTGCTGTAAATTGCGGTAATGATGTAACAGATACTGTGACACCATACGGTAATTTTTATTACAGATATAATCCAACAAAAAGTACATATTTATATGTGACAACAGTGAATGGAAGAAAAACTATTTATTCTAACAATATAGATGAGTCTGAGATATGCGAAAACATTGGCAGCGGAAATTATCTTGATGGAAATACTGTTAAATCAGTAGATGAGGTAAATTCCAATAACAATCTCACCAATGAAGAAAAGGTAGAAATCATAAATAAAGTACAGGTAGAGGATAAGGATTCTGCAGCAAAGGTAGCTGATGTAATAAAATCATTACCGACAGATGTAAAAGAAACGATTCCTGTTGATACAATAAAAAATATAGCTAATGCTGATGATAGTATCAAAAATAGCGATGAAGAGAAGATTATTACAGCTATAGCAGTGAATCCAAGTGAGTCAGCAAATAAGGTTGCACAACTTGAAGTCAAGAAGAATGATAATACAACATCATTAAAGCAGCCGGAGGGAGTAAATGCCGTTTACTTTGAGGTAAAATTAAGTGACGAGAATGGCGATCTTATCACAAAGACAGATGTTCCAGTATACATTGAGATAGATGTAGGAGCGGATAATGCAGCAAATGTAAATAATGTACTTCGTGAGCATGACGGTGTTGTTTCGAGTTTGCCGTTCAGCAAAGTAGATGATGATACAATTGCAATGTCAAGTGCAAAGTTCTCCGATTTCGTGGTAGTCATGAATCAGGATATAGCAGATGGTTCAGCAGTACTCGGTTTTTATGAAAACACAGCCGCAGATGATAATACAGCCGTATTTGATATGTACTTGACAGCGAAAGATAATGAAACTCTTGATAAATTCGAGTCGGGTGAATTTGAATTCATAAAGACAGGAACATCGGGTGCTGAGTTTACTCCGGCGGATAATCTGACGATAGAGTATAATGAGGAAAGCGGTCTTTATAAGGTATTCCGTAAGGACGGCAGCGTAACATATCCGCGTATTGAAACAAAGGACGGTAAGCCGGCAATTAAGCTTGGTACTGTTACATTAACGGGTATAGGCAGCGGCTCTATTACTACAGACAAGATTAAGATGTACCGCCACAGTAAAGATGGTGAAAATCTTGCTGTTGCGATACCGACTTCACCTATGGCAACAGTTTCGTATGAAATAAAGCCTTCATATACTGATTTAACGGTAGAAGTAAGCTACCCGAATAATATTACCAATAACGAAACAGCATATCAGGATATGAAGATAACTGTTGCAGGTGCTGACTTCAGCGAAACATACAAGCTCGGAAAAGATGCATCAGGCAATGTAAGCTTTGAGAATAATGCATATACACTTAAAATTTCGGATAAGCTTATCAAGAACACAGCCTATACAGTAACAGTAGAGGGTGCAGGCTACAGAACAGCACGCTATACCGTAAATATGACAGGTAATAAGACATTGAAGTTCTGGAACAACGTTCTTGACAATGCACAGGCAATAGAATATGATGAAAACGGAGCAGCTGTTGCAGGTGCAAGAACAACAAAAACAACATTCCTTGCAGGTGATATAGTAGCAGACAACACAATTAACATCTATGATTTGTCAGCGGTTGTATCGT
>USPO01000329.1 GCA_900556575.1 uncultured Eubacteriales bacterium | reverse complement strand
ATATGGATGCTCCTATTGATACGGCAGATTCAAAGATTAATAAATCCTTCACATTTGAGGGCTGCAAGATACTCCTTGCAGAGGATAATGAAATGAATGCGGAAATAGCTAAGGAAGTACTTGAGATGATGGGTGCTGATGTAGATATAGCCGAAAACGGACAGATTGCTGTTGACAAGTTCATGAGCGGCGGTGCCGGAAGATATGATGTAATATTAATGGATATTCAAATGCCGGTTATGGACGGTTTGCAGGCAACAAAGAAAATCAGATCACTTTATGGTGCTGAGGCTAAGACAATTCCGATTTTTGCACTTTCAGCGAATGCTTTCTTAGAGGATAAAAATCGTTCGATTGAAGCGGGAATGAACGGTCATATAGCAAAGCCAATTGATTATGATGTATTAAAGAATGAATTGGCAAGGTATCTATAATACCTTAAGGATAAAGCATAGATAATAATTAAGAAAATTCAGAAAGGAGTAATCCTTAAATGCCGAATAAAAAATTCAAACTCAGCAAAAAGCAGGGAGTGTATACGGCAGCGGGAGTGGTTCTTGTCGGAACGCTTGCTGCAGCGGCAATAACCTCTCCTGGACTTCTTCATAATGTGTTCGATCCGAAGGAGTACAGCTTTGATGATGCGAGAAATAACGGTAATACAGCATATAATACGGCTGCAAACGCAAACGGAGACGGAGATAAAAACAGCAATGTGGACTCCAATGCGGCAGCCAATGAACCAAACGACAGTAAGGAAGAAAAAAAAGAAAATATAAGTAAGGCGGATAGTAAAGATAGAAGTGAGGAGCAGCGTGACAAGGAAGAGCAGCATAAGGCTCCGGAAAATGCCCTTCGTGATTCGTCATATGTAAATAAAGGAAGTTCAAATGAAGAGTCAAGAGGAGTTGGTACAGATAAAAATGGATATGCTCTCATAAATACAGGAAGGGAAACAGAGGTTGCATCGAGTACAGGTTCGACCGGAAACAATATTGTTACAGACTCGGATAACATTGTTGATATGATAGGAGATAACGGAAATGCAGGCTTTGATACAAGAACAGAGACCTCTCCAAGTCCGCTGCCTGAACAGCATACACCTGTACCGCAGCCGACGCAGCCATCTGCAACAAGAAAACCGGAGGTAACGGCAAAGCCATCGCCTACGAGAATACCGTCAAATAACGAAAAGCCGTGGAGTACACCTTCACCGACAAAAAGACCGTCAGGAGGCTCATCGGGAGGAGGAAACAGCAGTAATAACAATACTCCGGCTCCGTCCAATAATCCAACAGCAAATCCTACGGGAGTACCGACAGATCCTACGGCAAATCCTACACAGGCACCTACACCGGAACCCACGCAGGTTCCGACTCGTGAGCCGATGCCGACAGCAGAGCCGGATACAAAGCCTGCTGATGCGGTTAATGATAATAAGCAAAATGGCAATACAGTGGAGGTATCGAAGGGCGGCGTAGGAATTACAGACCATCATGGAGGCGGAAGTTCAATGAGCTCCGGCGGTGCTACAAAGATTGACTTCACAAAATTCACGAGTGATCAAACCAATGTAGAATACATTCAGATTGCATCATCTGTAAAAACAATTAATTTTGAAAAGGATAAGCTTTTATTCCCTAATTTAAAGGGGTATATAGTAAGTCCGAATAATAAATATTATCAAAGTATAGACGGTGTTCTTTATTCAAAAGACGGAAAGATATTATATGCGTGTCCGGCAAAGTTAGAGTCAATTTCGAGCTATCCGTCACAGCTTGAAAAAATATATGATAGTGCCTTTATCGGTTCGCAAATGAAAAATATAGATATTCCGGATACTGTTACGACTGTGAGCAGTAAGGCTTTTTCACAGGCGAATATTGAAAGCCTTACTTTTGAGGGAGATAATTTAACTCTCGGTGCTGAGGCATTTTATAACAGTGCAGCAGACGGATTATCTGTTAAGAAGCTTATCTTTAAGAGCAAGACTCCTCCCACTGTTACAAATAACAGTGCATTGACCTTTAAAGATCCGAATACCGGATTGGATAAATCAGGCATGATAATACAGGTACCTGACTCAGATGGAGATAAAGTACTTCAGGATTATATAAAGGCATGGGGAGAAACCATTGACGGAGTTTACGGTTCAGGTATGACATCATATTTGATAAATACAGAAAATAATGCAGGAAAAAATTATTCGTTTGAAAATAATGCATTGTATAAAAAGCCCGAAAAGAAAGAAACGCCATCCGAGACTGAAACACCGTCCGCATCGGCAGAACCCGGAGAAACAATAAGTCCGTCTCCGACAGATGCACCGGAGGAAACAGATGAAGGACTTACACTTCTTTATGTTGCACCGTCAACGAGAGGCGAATTTACGCCGCAGGCAAACACATCAAAAATAGCAGCCGGAGCATTTGAAGGCTGTTCAAAAATAACGGTTATAAATCTTCCGATTACCATAACGGAACTTGAGAATGGCTGCTTTAAGGGACTTGACGGCTTAACTTCAATTGTAGTTGCCGGAACTGTTCCGGCAACTACCGACTTCGC
>USPO01000328.1 GCA_900556575.1 uncultured Eubacteriales bacterium | reverse complement strand
CCTCACGAGTCACCATATAAAAAGCTGAAATCAGTATGATTTCAGCTTTTTTATTGCCATAATTTAAGCGCAGGTGCAATTTAACTCAAACCTCGTTTATTGCAAGCAAAGCAGTAGTATTAACTCTGTTTTAAACATTCGTTATGTTGTCATATTGACAAAGCAGAGTGAAAATGCTATAATACCTATTGAATATGTAGGTATTATAATGAAAGGAATACAGTGATGTTAAATCAATTTTCAAGAACACAGCTACTTCTCGGTGAAGAAGGAATGGAAAAGCTTCAGAATGCCCGTGTTGCGGTATTCGGAATAGGTGGAGTCGGCGGCTATGTCGTTGAGGCACTTGTAAGAAGCGGAGTCGGCGAAATAGATATTTTTGATGATGACAAGATTTGTCTGACCAACCTTAACAGACAGATTATTGCAACAAGAGATACAATAGGTAAATACAAGGTAGAAGTTATGAAGGAGCGTGCATTATCAATCAACCCGAATGTAAAGGTAAATGCACATAATTGTTTCTATATGCCCGAAAATGCTGATGAATACGATTTTTCGGAGTACTCATATATAGTTGATGCGATTGATACCGTCAAGGGAAAGCTTGAAATAATCATGCGTGCCAACGAAAAAAACATTCCGGTAATCAGTTCAATGGGAGCCGGAAATAAGCTGAATGCGGATAAATTTGAGGTTGCGGATATTTATAAAACCTCCGTATGCCCTCTTGCCCGTACAATGAGATACGAGCTTAGAAAAAGAGGAATTAAAAAGCTCAAGGTAGTATATTCAAAGGAAAAGCCTATCCGTCCTAAAGAGGATATGAGCATAAGCTGCCGTTCACACTGTGTATGTCCGCCGGGAACAGCAAGAAAATGTACCGTCAGACGTGACATTCCAGGAAGTACAGCATTTGTTCCTGCGGTTGCCGGACTCATTATTGCCGGAGAGGTCGTAAAGGATTTGACAGGAATTTATAATAACAATTAAAAAGAGTGCTGCAAGATGAGAGTTTTGCAGCACTCTTTTTAATTTTCCTTAAACTTATTCAGCAAATATTCCTTATATCCGCCGGTTAAGTGGATAACCTCATATCCGGCATCATCAAGCAGCTCCGCCGCCTGCGGGCTAAACTCTCCGTATTGACAGAACACACATATTCTTTTATCCTGCGGCAAGCTGTAAAGCTCCGCTATATTGTCCAACGGTATATTCACCGCTTTCGGCAAGCTTCCGCATCTAAAAGAATTTGCATCTCTCAAATCAACAAGCACATCATTTTCAGCTCTTTCATTATTTATGTATTCATATATATTTATATCCTTGTACATTATTTTTCCTTTCTTACTATAAATGAGTAAAGGCTTCTTTTGATTTATCATCTTCTAACCGATTTTACACTCAACCGTATAATCATCTGTAAATAAATCCTTTATTTCCAGATTTTCTCCGCAGATTTTGCATCCATTATCCATAGGTATATTTCCTATCTCATTAAACTTCATCTTCAGACCGTCAAAATGCATTACACGTCCGGTAAGCAATTCTCCCGCTCCCGTAATATATTTAATTGTCTCCAGTGCCTGAATACTTCCCAGCACCCCCACAGCTGCACCAACAACACCTACCTGTGAACAGGTTTGTTCGTTTCCTTTCGGTATACCTCCGAGCACGCACCTTAAACATGGTGACTTATGCGGCACATATGTCATAGCCTGTCCGCCGAACCTAACAATTCCGGCATGAACAAACGGCTTTTCCGCAAGCACACAAGCATCGTTTATCAAAAACTTTGTTTCAAATCTATCTGTTCCGTCAATAATGAAATCGTAATCCTTTATTATATCTATAATATTTTTCGGTGTTACAAATCCTTCATGCAAAATCACATTGCAGTCCGGATTTATTTCCTCCATGGTCTTTTTTGCAGACAGCAGCTTACTCTCTCCCACCGTACCTGTTCTGTGTATAAGCTGCCTGTGCAGATTTGACAATTCCACCTTGTCACTGTCTGCAACTCCTATTGTTCCTACACCTGCCGCCGCAAGATACATTAATGATACCGAACCCAATGCACCTGCACCAATTACAAGTACCCTTGCATTTTGAAGAGCCTTCTGTCCCTTTACACCTATCTCCGGCATAACAAAATGTCTTGAATATCTTGTCAGCTGTTCCTTTGTAAATGCCATAATTTACCTCCTGACATTTCCTATATCATTAACTATTTTATATCCTGCCGCCTCAACACGTTTTTCAAGACAGCCCCGGCACTGTGCCGCCTCTTCTCCGGTACATATTTTATTCTCATAAAGCTCATACAGCTTACGAACCTTAACGGGTGATAAATTCGGCATTACAACATTTGCACCGGCTTTTAATCCCAATTCACGTCCCATAGGATGAATTGTCCCCAAGGCCGTTGTTGACGGAATAAGTGCATAAGGCAGCAATATTCTTATAACCGATAAAAGTCTCAGAGTAAGTCCTAAATCACCGCTCCTAAAATCCTTAAACGGAGTCTGCTTATGTGTTGTATACGGTCCTATACCAGATCGGAAGAGC